>CAZIAJ010000142.1:0-5400 GCA_964537565.1 uncultured Sulfurospirillum sp. | reverse complement strand
AAGATAGAGGGGTACTTTTAATATGTCAGAAAATACTAAAATAGCACAAGATATTGAGGCCTACCTCAAAGAGCATGAAAACAAAGATATGCTACGTTTCCTTACTTGTGGATCTGTAGATGATGGGAAAAGCACCCTTATAGGACGCATGCTCTATGATTCAAAGATGATTTTCGATGACCAACTTTCTGCAGCTGAGTCTGAAAGTAAAAAGTATGGTACTACTGGTGAGAAGATAGATATGGCACTTCTTGTAGATGGGCTACAGAGTGAACGTGAACAAGGTATCACCATAGATGTTGCCTATCGTTTCTTTGCGACAGAAAATAGAAAGTTTATTATTGCAGATACTCCAGGTCATGAACAGTACACAAGAAATATGGTAACCGGCGCGTCTACTGCAGATGTAGCCATCATTCTTATTGATGCACGTAAAGGGATTCTCACTCAAACCAGAAGACATAGCTTTATTGTAAACCTCCTTGGTATTGAACATGTGATTATTGCCATTAATAAAATGGACTTAGTTGAATTTAGTGAGACTACCTTTAATGAAATTAAAGAAGCCTATAGTGAATTAGCAAATGAACTAGGGATTAAACATACCTACTACATCCCAGTCTCTGCTCTTGATGGAGATAATGTCGTAGACAAGAGTCAACACACTCTATGGTATGAAGGAAAACCTCTCTTAGGCTTACTCGATACCATGGATATATCTAAAGCACAAAAAACAGAAAGTTTACGTTTTCCTGTACAGTATGTTAACCGTCCTAACCTTGACTTTAGAGGATTCTGTGGTACTTTGGCAGGAGGTATAATTAAAGTAGGTGATGAGATTACTATTTTACCGTCAGGAAAAAATACAACCGTCAAATCAATCATCAATGCAGGTGATATTACAGAAAAACAAAGAGATGTTAGAACAACAGAAGCATCTGCTCCTATGGCAATTACCATTACTACTGAAGACGAAGTAGATATCTCAAGAGGTGATATGATTGTCCATACCAAGGATTTGCCAAGAGTTTCTAATTCTCTTAAAGTGATGCTAGTGTGGATGGATGAGCAACCTATGGATACAGACAGAACTTATGATATTAAACGTGCTACCTCTGTGGTCACGGGAAGTTTTGAACATATTAACTATAAAATTGATGTAAATACTTATGAAAGAGAAACGGTAAGTAAATTATCACTCAATGATATAGCTTCATGTAAGATGCTGCTCACTCAACCTATTGCTGCTGATGCTTATCAAGAGAATAGACTTACTGGTTCATTTATCGTGGTTGACCGCATCACAAACAATACAGTAGGTGCAGGAATGATTGTAGGAGTAAGTAGAAGAGAAGAAGATCTTACTAAACTCTCTACAAAAGCCTACACTGATGCAGAAAAAGCACTCAATTCCTACATAAGAGCTAACTTCCCAGAGTGGGAGTGTAAAACTGTCTAATGTATAAAGAGACAAATAAGCGTTCCATTGTAAAAGGAATAAGCTGGAGAGTTATTGCTACCACTACCACTATCATTATTGTCTATGTCTTCTTTGGACGCTTAGATCTTGCTATTGCAGCAGGGATGATAGAAACTGTGCTGAAAGTCGGACTCTATTGGGCACATGAACGTGCTTGGTTTAAAGTACAATGGGGAAGAAAAAAGATAGAACCTTTTAACCTCTGGTTCACAGGCTTACCGCTTTCTGGTAAAACAACTATTGCAGATAAAGTCTATGAAGAGTTAGAGAAACTCCATATCCCTATAGAAAGAATAGATTCTAAAGATATTAGAGAACTAATTCCAGACATTGGATATACGAGGGAAGATAGAAATAGACATATGCACCGTATTGCTAACCTTATTAGAACGCTACAAAAGAATTCTATCTCAACTGTTGCTTCATTTGTCTCTCCTTACAGAGAATCTAGAAAAGCAATTCGTGAAATGGTTAAGAACAACATCGTGGTTTATGTTAAAGCAGATGTTGAAACATGTAAACAACGAGACTATAAAGGTGCATATGCAAAAGCACTTTCTGGAGAATATAAAAACTTCCCTGGGGTAGATGATATCTATGAAGAGCCTCAACATGCTGAGATTACCATAGATACAAACAGCCTGAGTGCAAATGATGCAGCAGCACTCATTGTTAAATATGTAAAGAAACACTATGTTAAATAAAAATATCGTCTGGCACGATCATTGTGTCACAAAAGAAGAGCGTGCAAGTATCAAAAAACAAAAACCCTGTATCCTTTGGTTTACAGGGCTAAGTGGTTCAGGTAAATCTACTATCGCCAATGCGGTAGAGAGTAGACTTTTAGCACTTAATAAACATACCTACCTACTTGATGGAGACAATATCCGTATGGGATTAAATAAGGGGCTAAGTTTTACTGATGACGATCGTATAGAGAACATTAGACGCATTGGTGAAGTAGCTAAGCTCTTTGTCGATGGAGGGACAATAGTACTTACTGCATTCATTTCTCCTTTCCAAAAAGAAAGAGATAATATTAGAGCATTGGTAGCAGCAGATGAATTTATTGAAGTTTTTATCGATACACCTTTAGAGGTATGTGAAAATAGAGATCCTAAAGGACTTTATAAAAAAGCTAGAAAAGGGGAGATACCAAACTTTACAGGTATATCTTCTCCTTATGAAGCGCCGTTAACACCAGAAATACATATAAAAAACCATAAAGTATCTATAGAAGATATCACGAAAGAAATTATCGAATATTTAAAAGATAAGGAATATATACGTGCTTAATACTATTGATTTAGAAAAAGTAGTCGCTATTGCACAAGAGGCAGGAGATGCTATTATGGAGATTTATAATAGAGATTTCCAAATAGACTATAAAGAAGATAAGTCTCCACTTACTGAAGCAGATACGAAATCTAATGAAATTATCTGTGAAGCACTGAAAAAATACTACCCAGAGATCCCACTACTTTCAGAAGAAAATAAAGAAGTATCCTACGAGACACGAAAAGATTGGGAGTACTATTGGTGTATTGACCCTATCGATGGTACTAAAGAATTTATCAAAAAAAATGGCGAATTCACTGTTAATATTGCTCTTATTCACTATGCCGTACCCGTGTTAGGCGTTGTCTATGCACCTGCATTAGATGAAATGTATAAAGCAAAGCAAGGTGAAGGTGCTTTTAAAAATCAACAAAGACTTCCTATTACTACAAATACTACCCCTGAAAAAACATTAAGTGTAGTTGCGTCTAAATCACATCTTTCAGCCGAGACACAAAATTTTATAGATGATTTGGCGAAAGGGACAAAAAAAATCAAACAAGTTTCCAAAGGATCTTCACTTAAGCTTGTAATGGTTGCAGAAGGTTCTGCAGACATATACCCTCGGCTTGCACCTACGATGGAGTGGGACACAGCAGCAGCTGATGCTATTGTAAGAGAGAGTGGGAAAATGACATATCAATATGATAAAAAGATATCTACACAAAAAGTATTAAATTACAATAAAATGGATTTATTGAATCCATGGTTTATAGTAAAATAATGACAAGAAAGCTATTACTTGCCTCTGTAATTCCTTTATTACTGGGCATGGGGATTCTTTCTTCTTTTTTCAGAGAAATGATACTTGCATACTATTATGGTTCCTCAAAAGAAGTTGAAATATATAGAATAGCATTTTCCATTCCATACGCATTATTTCAAAGTCTTGGCACAATATTGATTGCTTCCTTATTGCCCATATATTTGACACATAAAAATAGTTTACCTTTTATTCAAAGGAGTATAAAGAAAATTTTTATTAGTATAGTGATTATTGCAATAATCACTATACCTTGGCAAGC
The DNA here is from genome assembly GCA_964537565.1 of uncultured Sulfurospirillum sp. Lineage (GTDB taxonomy): Bacteria > Campylobacterota > Campylobacteria > Campylobacterales > Sulfurospirillaceae > Sulfurospirillum_A. The sequence goes on along the minus strand of CAZIAJ010000142.1, from coordinate 1,557 downwards.
AAAACTCTTTGCTCCGGGATTTAATATCAATGAGCATACAATACTTTCTTACAATATGTTATTATGTTGGAGTATTGTTTTAATTGCGGCCTTGATATTTCCGATGAGACTTGTCTTGCAAAGTAATGATAAAAAGATGTTGGTTTCTGCAACAAGCTTATTATTTTCATTTTTTCTTGTAGTGTTTATTATTATAGTACATGGGAAAATACCAAATCTTGAATTATCAGTTGCATCTATTATGTCAGTTTTAGGTATTTATTTTGTATATAGATGGAATGCTATGAGAGAAGATTTAATACCTGATGATTTTTATAATACAAAATTAAAATCTACAATTAAAAAAATTATTATTGGAGCATTTGTTTATATTTTATTATTAGCCACACCACGTATGATTGATAAAGCCATTGCCTCAACTATAGGAAATGGTGTCATAGCAAACTTAGATTATGCAATGAACTTTTATGTAGCCTTTGGTGTACTCATTGGAACTTCGTTTACCATCTTATATGCAAAAAAGATTGCCAGTGAATACAAAGAAAAAAGTATGCATGTAAAATGGTTATTCCAATTAATTGGAATTCCTTTTCTTATTGCTTCATGTATTTCTTTATTGATTTATCCATACACGGAGACACTTGTCTCGTTGGCGTATGCTAGAGGAGCCTTTACGAGTATAGATGCTATACAGGTAGCTACTATACTTCATAGCTTTCTCTTAGCACTCCCCTTAATGGTTATTGGTATGATTTTGTCACAAATCGTTGCAGCATATAATATTGGTGTATTAATAAGTGTAATAGCTCTCAAAATAGTAACTAAATGGCTTTGGATAAAACTTGGTTTAAGTACTACCCAATTGGCTGTTTTTGGTGAGAGTACCGTAGCAATGGAATTTATTGGTATGATTGTGGTTATGGGCATTTTAATTTATTATTCAAGACATATAAAAGGCACTAAATGATTGAATATTATTTATACTTTTTTTTATTATGGTTCTTTGCATTCATAGAGTATTTAACAAAGAGAAATATTTTTCTTATATCAATAAGCGTCTTTTTTATTTTTTTAGCTTTACGTGTAGATACAGGATATGATTGGCCATTCTATAAAAATGTATTTTTAGCTATTGATTCATCACATACCTTTATCGACCTACTCTCAATAGCCGAAAAATATACACAAGAAATTGGGTTTGTCTATTTTATGTCTATTTTAAAAAATTTTTCTACTGATTTTCAAATTGTTATTTTTACTGTATCACTTATTGAAACTTATGCATTGTATCGTTTTCTACAAACAACTAGCAAAAGTCCTTCTCTTGTACTAGCAGTTGTTGGAAGTTGGCTATTGTTTACATTGTATTTTTCTGTATTACGACAAGGAGTAGCTGTTTCTTTCTTTTTCTTATTTATTATTTATATGAATCAGCACTCCTATAAAAGAGCAATTCTAATGGTTCTTTTATCGATTAGTGTTCAAATTTCATCTGGACTTTATTATCTATTATATATTTTTAGTAATATCAAAATAAATAAAAAATTTCTAATACTC
>CAZIAJ010000141.1:0-5520 GCA_964537565.1 uncultured Sulfurospirillum sp. | reverse complement strand
GACTCGGAAAGAGAACTATTTATCTCTTCTATGTTTATGAAAGATAGACTCTCAGTAGATGTAATTTATCTCGATAGTAGTGAAGCTATTGTAAATGAAAAAGAGATAAAAAAATATTGGGAAGAACATAAAACAAACTACTTAACAGAAAAAAGCTATGACTTAAATACTATAACAATAGCACTCTCTTCTTCACCTATAGATGAAGAAGCATTAAAAACTTTTTACCAAGAAAAAAGACATAACTACAAAGCAGCAGATGGAAAAATACTTAGTTTAAAAGATGCTAGAACAGATGTAGAAAAAGATTATCGTCTTAAACTATCAAAAAGAGAAGCTTTAGAAACTTACCTATTGTTTAAAAAATCTCAAATGAATCCAACAGGAACTAAAAATGTAAAAATCAGTGCTACTGATTTTCCTGTTGACAAACTTAAAAATGCAAAAACTGGTGAAGTCTTAAAACCAATCAAAACAAAAGATGGGTATATAGTTGTAAAAATTAAAAGTATAAATAATCCTCAACCAAAAACATATGAAAATGCAAAACCAGCTATATTAGCTCAATTACAAGCTGATAAAAAAGTATCTGCTCTAAAGAAAAAAGCAGAATCAAGACTTGGTATATTTAGAGGAAAAGACATAGGTTTTGTAAGTAGAGATAGCAAAACAAAGATAGAAGGACTTAATGCGGCAGAAAGTTTAGAGTTTATCAATTTTGTTTTTGATAATAACAAAGCAAGAAACTTCAAAATAATAGGTGAAAAAGCTGTTTTATATAAAATTTTGGAACAGGACTTGCTTAGTAACAATAAAGCAGAAAAATATGCTACTCTTGTTAATGATACTATTTCTCAAATGAAACAAACTGAGATTAATCAAAACTTAGTAGTCAATCTGAAAAAAAGATACGATATAGAACAATACTACAAAGGAAACTAATTGAGTACTACGATTTTAGGTATCGACATTGGTTCAAGTAAAATTTGTGCCATCATTGCTGAAAAAAATGATGATGGTATAAAAATTCTTGGGGCTGGTATCGCAAAGTCACAAGGGCTTAAAAAGGGAATTATCACCAACATTGAACTAGCTTCAAAGTCTATCAAGAATGCTCTAAATGATGCAAAGAGAGTTGCAGGTACTCAGTATGAAAAAGTAACTGTCTCCATCTCAGGAGCATATACAAAAAGCATAGATAGTAGTGGTGTTGTAAATATTCCTAATCGTGACATTGGTATCAGAGAGATAAACCGTGCTATGCAGATGGCAGATCACAATGCAAACATACCAAACGAATACGAAAAGCTTCATATATTACCATATAATTTTAAAGTAGATGATCAAGAGTTTATTGATGACCCACTAGGAATGAATGGTGCTAGACTTGAAGTACAAACACATATAATAACCGCTCAAAAATCATCACTAAGTAATCTTGAAAAAGCTGTGAAATCGGCTGGTGTTGAGATAGATAATATAGTTTTAGGTGGATATGCTTCTAGTATAGCTGTATTAAATGAAGATGAAAAAGAACTTGGTGTTGCTGTCATTGATGTTGGTGGTGCTACATGTAACTTAGTCGTGCATACCAATAGTGCTGTAAGATATAATGACTTTTTAGGTGTCGGTTCACTAAATATTACAAATGACCTATCAACTGCACTTCATACTCCACTTGGAGCTGCAGAAAATATCAAAATAAACTATGGTTCTTTAGATGGAAATTCTAGTGATCTTATAGAACTTCCAGTCATTGGTGATGATGGCTCAACTCATGAAGTATCTTTAGACATAGTTTCTAATGTTATATATGTTCGTGTAGAAGAGACTCTCATGATACTTGCAAAATCACTTGAAGATAGTGGTTATAAAGATCAACTTGGAGCCGGTATTGTTCTTACAGGTGGTATGACAAAGCTAGAAGGTATGAGAGAGTTAGCATCAGCTATATTTGACAATATGCCAGTACGTGTTGCAAAACCAAAAGAGATGGATGGACTTTTTGAAACACTAAGAGATTCTGGTTATTCTACTGCAATTGGTCTTGTTCTTTACGGAGCTGGACAGTTTACTCCTTATGAAATAGATTCTAATAAAAAACTAAGATATAAAGATGAGTCTATATCACCGAGTAAAAATGTACAGAGTGTTTTAGATGGGGAAGACAGTGATAACCTTAGCATTGAAAATAGTGGAATAGAAAGTGCTAAAGATAAACTAGCAAATATAAAAATAGAAGATATAGAAAAAAAAGATGGTTTCTTTAGCAAAGTATGGAACCGTATGACACAACTGTTTTAAAGTTTTTATCAATAAAACTTTAGGGAGAAAATTTAGTTTAAACCTATTAAACTAAAGAGAAATAAAATAGTCTAGGAGAGAAAATGAGTGGTTTTAGTATAGAAGAAGCAAAGCACGTTTATGGAGCAAAAATAAAAGTTATAGGTGTTGGTGGTGGTGGTGGAAATATGGTTAATCATATGATAGCACAAGGTGTAACAGGTATTGATTTAATAGTCGCTAATACTGATGCACAAGCATTAGAACACTCAAAAGCGTCAATAAAACTTCAACTTGGTGAAAAAAAGACTAAAGGTCTTGGTGCAGGAATGCAACCAGAAGTTGGTAAAGAATCAGCATTAGAAAGTTACGAAGAGATAAAAAGTGCATTAGAAGGTGCGGATATAGTTTATGTTGCTTCTGGACTTGGTGGTGGAACTGGAACTGGTGCTGCACCAATTATCGCTCAAGCAGCAAAAGAGATAGGTGCTCTTACTGTTTCTGTTGTAACAAAACCTTTTATGTTTGAAGGTAGAAAAAGAATGAAACTTGCAGTTGCAGGTTTAAATGAACTTAAAAAAGAGAGTGATTCAATAGTAGTTATACCAAACGATAAACTTCTCTCTATAGTAGAGCGTGGTTTAGGTATCAAAGATAGCTTTAAAATTGTAGATGATGTACTAAGTCGTGCTGTTGGTGGTATGAGTCAAGTTGTACTTTCATCTGGTCAAAGTGATATTAACGTTGACTTCGCTGATGTTAAAACAGTAATGTCTCACAGAGGTATGGCACTTATGGGTGTTGGTGAAAGCAGTGGTGAAGGCGCTGCAAGTGAAGCAGTAAAGAGTGCTATAGAGTCTCCACTTCTTGATAACTTATCTATAAATGGTGCTTTAGGTGTTCTTATACACTTCCATATCCCATCAGCTTGTCCTCTTTCTGAGATAAGTGAAGCTATGGGTGTTGTATATGATAGCGCTGATGAAGATGCTGATGTTATCTTTGGAACTACTACAGATGATAGTATGGCTGATGATAGTGTAAAAGTAACTATCGTTGCAACAGGTTTTGAAAATAAAATAGAAAAAACAAAAGAGTTAAAACTACTTAATGAGTCTCAAGAAGCTATAAAAAAAGAGCGTATAACTCGTCTTAAAAAAGTAAGTGGTGGTTATGAAGGACAAGAAGACTATCTTGATATCCCAACATATATTCGTCATCAAATGGACTAAAAAACAGTAAATTCTCTCCGCTAGAAAAGCTTAGGCTTTTCTAGCAATAAATCCTCTATCTAAACCAGCTAAATCTTTATAAAATTCTAAATCTGATTTTTTTATATAATTTTCTATTTTTTCTTTTTGGTCATATCCCATCTCACAAACTAGATACTTTATATTTCTATCTTCATATATATCAATAATTTTACGAAGCATCTCATCACCCACACTACCACCATACAATGCCAAACTAGGCTCATATGAAAGTCCTACAGGTAAAGGCTCATCATCTGCTATGTAAGGTGGATTTGAGACTAACATATCAAAGTTTTTTTCATGAAAATTTTCACATAAATCACTATGGATAAACTCTATATCTACCTTATGTATATCTGCATTTTGTTTTGCTACATGTAAAGCTTCTTGACTTATATCTATTGCTGTTATAACTGCATCTGGCAATAATTTTGCAAGCATAATAGAGATAATACCACTACCTGTTCCTATCTCTACTATACGAGGTCTTTTTATACCTTTACATGTAGAGACAACCAAATCAACAAGTATCTCTGTCTCTGGTCTAGGGATAAGAACATTTGAATCTACGTAAAAATTTTCTCCATAAAAACTTGCACTCTTTGTTATATACTCTATAGGTTCGTTATTTACTCGCCTTTGTATAAGTGTAAAATACTCATCTTCTTTCATATCTTCATCATCATGAGTTATTATCCAAATTTGGTCTTTTTTTAAATAAAAAGCTAAAAGTATCCTAGCCTCTTTATTTGGAATATCACTTATACTAGATATAAGTTTTGTAGCTTTTGTAAGTGCTTCACTAACTAACATCTACACCTAACTTCTCAAGTCTCTGTGTTAAAGCTGGATGTGTATGATAAAAAGCAACAGTAAGAGGATGAGAGAAAGGGAAACTCTTGTTTTCATCTGCTAACTTTATAAGAGCATTGGCAAGAGCTTCTTTACTCTCACACTCACTTCCATACTCATCTGCTGCATACTCATTATGACGACTTAGAAGTCCAAAAAGAGGCATCATTAAAAATGATAATACTGGAGAGAGCAATAAAAATAGTATAAGAATCATATGCGTACTTTTCTCTACACCTATTCCTATAAAAATAGACTCTGGTATATTTCCAAAAAATGCAAACATAACAAATAACATCAAGGCACTTGCCCCTATGTTTTTGATAATATCACCATGCTTAAAATGACCAAGTTCATGTCCCAAAACTGCTAAAAGCTCTTTGGTTTCCAGTTTTTTAACCAAAGTATCAAACAGTACTACTCTTTTAGATTTTCCAAGTCCACCAAAGTAGGCATTTAATCTTTTATCTCTTTTACTAGCATCTATCTTATAAACTCCACTACTTTTTAAACCAGCTTTATTAAGAAGATTTTCTATAGCAGCTTGTAGCTCTTCATTATCTAATGGTGAAAATTTGTTAAAAATTGGAGCTATAAGTGTTGGATATATCATATTGATGAAAAGTATAACTATAAAAACAGCACCAAAACCATATATCCACCAATTTTCAAAGCTTTCTATTATGAATGCTAATAACCAAATAAGAAGTGATCCAAATACTAAAAACATAATAGCACCTTTTATCTGGTCTATCATATAAGTTTTTACATCTATAGTAGAAAAGCCATAACGTTTATCTAAATTAAATGTCTGATAAATATCAAATGGCAATCCTAAAACAAAATTTATGGCTGAAAAAACCAATATATAAGAAACTGTATAGAGCATACTATTCTCAAAACTAATCAAACTATCAAGAGTTCTAAATCCAAAACCAATCCAAGCAAAAAATATAAGTAAATCGTATAAAGAACTTACAATAGAGATCTTACTTGTCTCAATTTTATACTCTGCTGCCTCTTTAAAGTTTTTATCACTTAATATTATCGCTTTTCCATCTTTTTTACTTGCCACAAACTTCGCTTCCATAATACTAATATAAATTTTTACAATAGTGTATATAGTATATAA
>CAZIAJ010000140.1:0-5549 GCA_964537565.1 uncultured Sulfurospirillum sp. | reverse complement strand
AAAACAAAAGAGGAGATAGCTCTTCTACCTGAGCTTATCCGTGATTTTGGTGACTTGTGTAACGCTTGTGTAAATGTTCCACTTGATGAGTTTGGAGTTTTAGATAATGAACTTATAACGCAAAGCTCAAAAGTAGTACAAAAGATAAGCAAAATTACTCCAAGAGGAGAGGGTAACTTTAACTTTACAGTCAACTTTAACTGTAAACCTCTTATTCCATATTTTCCTGCATCTTATCACAATAGTAGTGATGAAAACTGTTTTGTTATAGGACTTGAAACACCTGATTTATTGGTAGAAGTTTTAAGAGAGTTTAACTCTAAAGATACAAATCACAATGAAAAGTTTAAAAAGTATTATGAGATTATGAGTGAAGCGATGCAGTATCATGTTGATAAGATTAAAAATATAGTTGATGATTTTGATACTAAAGAGTTTAGATTTAAAGGATTTGATAGCTCAGCAGCTCCTTCAAAAAACTGCTCAAGTATGTGTGAAGTTTATGAAGAGTTAGGGGTAGAGTATTTTGGAGCTAGTGGTAGTGTTGAAGTAAGTTCTCTTTTAACAAAAGTATTTAAATCTCTTAAAAATGTAGATTTAGTAGGTTTTTCTGGTCTTATGTTGGCAGTAACAGAAGATATGGGCTTAGCAGATGGTACGATAAAGGAGCAGTATGATTTACGTTCACTTCTTACATATAGCTCTGTATGTGGGATAGGATTAGATACTGTGCCAATCCCTGGTGATGTAAGTTTAGAAAAGTTAAATGCCATTATGAGAGATACAGGAACTATGGCATTTAGACTCAACAAACCTCTCACAGTAAGAGTTTTTCCAGTTCCCAATAAAAAAGCTGGAGATATGACAGAGTTCCAGAGTGATGATTTGTGTAACTGTAAGATTTTGGAGGTAAGATAGTGGCATATAATATATTTTTTGACACAGAAACAACAGGCATAGAAGCAGAAGATCAGATAATCCAGATAGGTGCTATCATAACCGATATTAAAGGTGCGTTATATAAACATGGGGTATATAATGAGCTATGTTCATCAAAGATACCAATAAAACTTCAAGCAATGAGTACACATGGTATAAGACAGGTTGAGTTAGAAGGTAAACCTGATTTTAAAAAGACAAATTTCTGGAAAGATTTAAACGAGTTAAATTGTGGTGAAAATTATCTTATAGCTCATAATCTTCCATTTGACTTGGGTATGCTTGAAAAACATGGTTTTAAAAATGAGTTTCAGACTATAGATACTTTAAAGTGTGCTATGCATATTTATGATGTAAAAGTTCCTCACATTAGTGCAGGACTTGGGCAAGTTGATTTGATTGAAGAAGAAATTTTAGATAAAAATAACAATATAGTTCCAAACTATAAACTTCAAACTTTTAGATATAAACTTTTCTCAAAAGAGGAAGAAGATATTGAGGCAAAAAAATATGAAGTTGAGATTAAAGCTCATGATGCAATAGGTGACGTTCTTATATTAAAGATGTTTTTAAAATCACTTTTTTTTAGAGCAAAAGAAAAATATGAGCTTGAAAATAGTGAAGTTATGAGTAAACTAGTAGAGCTTTCAAGTGAACCTGTCAAGCTAAAAATGTTCTTGTTTGGTAAATATAAAGGAATGACTTATGAAGATGTTTTTCATACTGATAGAGGTTATCTTGAGTGGTTATTAAGAGAACAAGATAAGATGGGTGAAAAATGTGATAAAAATATAAGATATACACTTATGGAGTTACTAAAATAGAGCTTTACATGTAAAGCTCTATTGTGATTTTTAACTATCTTCTACGTCTCTAACACTATTTAGTAATTCTCCTAGTATATCTGTCATTGTAAGAATACCTTCAAGTTCATTGTTATCAATTACAAGAAGTCTTTTTACACTACTTTTAACCATGATTTGTGCAGCATATTTTACATCTAGTTGTTCACTGACTTGAAATGCTGGCTTTGAGTAGATATCATATACTCTAAGTAAGTCAATATCACCATCATTTGCAACTATGGAAGTAAGTATGTTTTTATATGTGAGCATGCCATATGCATCGTGAGGTTTTAGCTTATCTACCACCAACGATTTTACTTTTTTATCACGCATTATATTTAGTGCTTCTCTTACGGGCATCATAGGTGATACCTTGACGATTTTATCTGCTTCTATCATTATATCTTTTACTAACATTATAACTCCTCTAAAATTTCTTTTTCAAATAATTCGACCTCTTTACTCTCCATACCAGATAGATGGGTGAGAGGAAATGTAAAAACCATACCATTTGAATTGTCATCATTGTGTAGGTCTAACTCTTTTCTAAATGTTTTAAATACTTTCATACTTAGTTTTTGAGGAAGTATAAAAAGAAGGGCTGAGATATTTTCTTCTAGTGTTAGTCCAAAAAAAACTTTTTTCTCTTCAAGTCCTATAGTTTTTCCATTGAAAATAGTAACACCACCCGCACCTGCTTTTTTTGCTATATCAATAGCTTCTTCCTCTTTAGAGTCAGGAACCATGGCAATCAAGGCTACAAATCTCATTTATTCTCCTTTTTTACTTTATTGTTTTTTATCTGTGCATGTATGCCGTATCCCATAACTGTTATCATGGGAAATAGTGAGGCAAATGCGATAAGTCCAAATCCATCAATAAGAGGATTTCTTCCATCTATATTTTCCGCCAATCCAAGCCCTAAAGCAGCTACAAGTGGAACTGTAACAGTCGAAGTTGTAACACCACCACTATCATATGCAATAGGAACTATATACTTTGGTGCAAAGTAAGTCATAATTATAACTATAATATATCCAGCTATTATATAGTAGTGCAAAGGTGTACCACTTATAAGTCTAAAAGCTCCAAGAGAGATACCAAGTGCTACTCCAAGTGCTACTGACAATCTTAGTGTTTTTTGGTTTATGTTGCCTCTACTTATCTCACTTGCTTTCATAGATATTGCTATGAGGGCTGGTTCTGCCATAGTAGTTGAAAACCCTATCATAAATGCAAACAGATATATAAGATAATTATTTCCCATAGTTGTAAGCGAATAGGCTATAGTCTCTCCTACAGGGAAAAGCCCAAGTTCAAGACCTACTATAAAAGCATCAAGTCCAACTATAAGTAGGATAACACCTACAATAACTTTTCTTATATGTGGTATTGGTTTTTTTATGATTAAATATTGAAAAAATGCAATTACAAGTAGTATAGGTACTACATCTTTTATAACCCCAAAAAATTCCATAAAGAGGTTATATATACCAAATCTATGCACTATTTCTGTTGTAGTTATAACTTCTTGTACTACTTGTGAAGTTGAGCCAAAGTTGTATACTATTATGCCAAAAACTTGAACAAATATCATTGGGGTGAGAGAAGCAAAAGCTATAAGACCAAAACCATCGATGGCTGGATTTCTTCCTTTGATAGATGAGCTTAGTCCTATTCCTAGTGCCGCAACTAGAGGAACAGTAACAGTTGAAGTTGTAACTCCTCCACTATCGTATGCAAGACCTATTATCTCGATTGGAGCAAAAAAAGTTACACTTACAACTACAATGTAACCAGTTATTATATAGTACTGAATAGGGTGTCCTAAAAGTATACGTAAAACTCCAAGAGCTATAGCAAATCCAACTGAAAATGCAACTGTTAAACGAAGATAAAAAGCATCAATTCTTCCATCACTTATGATAGATGCTTTATTTGCTATAGCTATGAGGGCAGGTTCTGCTATGGTTGTTGAAAAACCAATTAAAAAAGCAAAGCTTAATAACCAAAATACTGAGCCCTTTTTAGCAAAGTCATTTGCTAGGTTTTCTCCAACAGGAAAGATACCTATTTCAAGACCACGTATAAAAAGTGCTAGTCCAATAGCAACAATACCTAATCCTATACATATGGAGATAAGATTTTCAGGTACAGTTTTAATAATAACAATTTGAAAAAAAGCTACAACTGCTATGATTGGTAACAAATCTTTTGAAGAGTTTTTTAAGTCTGAAGCAAAAATCTTCAAGCTCTCTTTTATCATTATTTTCCTTGAATGGTGATTTTAAAACCTTTGGTATCCTTAAGTAGTTCAATCTTGCCTGAATGTGCCTTAATTATCTGTAAAGAAAGGGCAAGTCCTAGTCCATGTCCTTTTGTTTTTGTTGTTTTAAATGGCTCAAATAGTATGTTTTTATCTTCTATCTCTTTACCACTATCATATATATAAAAGGCACTATTTTTGTAAGTAAGGTAAACTTTTCCCTCTTCACTTTCATCTTCTTCAATAGCATCAATAGAATTAAAAATAAAGTTTTGTAAAACAAGTACAATAAGTTCAAAGTCTGCATTTATCTCTTCATTTGGAAATTTAAAATCAAACTCTATCTCTTTTGAAAAAGTATATTGTTCTACTGCTTGTTCACACTCTTCTTGTAGTTTATCTATTTTAAAATACTGAAAATTTGGTTGTAAATCTTTTGTAAATAGAAGAGTTGCCTTTATGATTCGCTCTACTCTCCAAATTGCTTTTTTTATCTCTAGAACAAGAGGTTTATTTTTAAGGGTTGCTCTTTTAAAAAGAGTTGATGATATTAGTGCAACAGAGCCTATAGGGTTTCTTATCTCATGTGAAAGATGTGCCGCTACTTGCCCCATAGAGGCTAATCTCTCTTTTCTTTTTTCATCAGTAATATCAGTTGCACTTATGACAGTTTTCTCTACATGTAAAGTTACTTTAGCAAGATAAAACCTTCCATTATATTCTATCTCTGATGTTGTACTATTTGTATCTATTTGTTTTAAAAGATTGCTTATTTTTTTTGCTTCACTGTTTTGTAAAAATATTTCTTTATCTTCGTCTAAAACCCAAAGTGCATTTGGTTGTACTTCTATAATTTGTGCTATAAAATCTTGTAATGAGGTATATGATTTATTTAATTGTTTATACTCTTCTTCAATAACATAAGTCTGGCTTATAAGGTCTTCTAAGCCTTTTTTAAATATCTCTTTTTCTTTATTGCTCAGGCTATTTAGTAGGCTTTCATCTATCAATACAACTCCTCAAAATCTTTTAATTCAAATAATATTACACTTTCATCAACGTTGTTTTTTAACTCTTTACTAAAGCCACTTTTTGAAAAAAGTATATATTGACTAGCTTCTAGTTTAGCTTTGTCACACTTTTTTTGTAATGCTTTTAGTATGTTTTTACAAATTTTATGGTTTTTCCATTTTGATTCACCAGCAATTATTGTGCCATCTCTTGTCTCAACAAGTAGGTCAATCTCAATTTTTTTATCCCAGTAGCTACCATAGTTTAGCACATTGTTTTTTTTATATTTATGAATTATAAGTTCATTGCTTAACTCTTCAAAGCAAAGACTCGTATGTTGTTCAATATTTTTTATAATAGCATCTACATTTAAAGAGTTTTTTGAAGTAATATATGAGAACCAAAAACGTGTAAAATTATCACTGAAGTGAATCTTATCTTGTATCTCATATCTCCTTAGAGATTTTTTTATTAGTTGTCCTTTGAAC
>CAZIAJ010000139.1:0-5555 GCA_964537565.1 uncultured Sulfurospirillum sp. | reverse complement strand
GTAAAGGTAGAATCTAATCAAAATGGAAGTATATTTATCTTAAATTTTAAAGTATGAGTAAGTCGTATAACAGCTTAATGTTATACGACTTTGTATCGGATATTTATCTTCTTCCGCCACCCATGCCTCCGCCTGAGCCCATACCGCCACCCATGCCACCTGAGCCCATACCGCCGCCTGAGCCAAATCCACCGCCAGTTGATTCTCCAGTGTTACCTAGACCTGTTCCATCTTGTGGTGCTGTTCCAGTCATATCTCCATAGCCTTTTGGTGAAATACCAAGAGCTTCTTTCTCTTCTGTTGACATCAAGCTTACTCTACTTTGTAGCTCTTCTTTAAAAGCATCTCTCTCATCTATAGCTATAGTGCCTCTTGCAGCAACTAACTCTTCAGTAGTCATTGTTGTGAAGTCAGTTGCATTCAATACTCCTGCAGCAAGTATCGCTGCTAAAACTAATCTTTTCATCTCTTCTCCTAATATTTGATTTGTATTGAAATTATAACAATGAAGTGTTACCTAAGTGTTACTAACATTTAACTACTAATCTTTATAACTTTGTCTGCATTTTCAAGTACAGTTTTTACCATCTTCTGAAAACGGATAGGAAATGTTTTCTTATCTTCATCTGTAGCATTTTCTCCAATAGCACTCATAAGAATTGCCATAGGGTTTACAATTTTTCCTGGACGATAGTCTATTCCTACTTGTTTATTTGTATCAACTCTAGTAAATCTTACATCTGTATCTATATCTGCATTATAAAATAGAAGGTTTCTTCTATTAAACTTTCCTGTAGGAATTCCACCAAAGCCATAGTTTGTTGTTGCCCCTGTAATGTTTGATAATACACATCCAATTACACCAGCATTGTCATCTTCAGGGACTTTTTTTATCTCTATTTTTATCTCTCCTCTTTTGGGCATCTCTTCACCATATAGTGCTTTAAGACCTTTTAGAGCGATAAGATAAGCTCCAGCAACAGTACCACAGCTATGACCCGCAGATTTTACTATATCAGCATAACCAAATTCTATAATTCCATCTTCATTGACACCTAAAAATTTTGCCAACTCATCTTCTAATACAATTTTTTCTACATCATCAAAAAATGATAAATATTTCATAATTACCCCTTTAGTTTTTTGAAATGATAGCATTTTGTCATTAAGGAATCGTTAACACTACCTTAACGATAAACTAATAAAGATATGGCATAATCTTATTAAATAAATAAACGGAGCATTCATGAAAAAATATATTAAATATATAGTTTATATAGTGATTATCACTATAGCAGTTTTAGGATTTTATAAAAAGGTTTATATTCCTAAGCATACATTTACAACTACACAAGCGACCAAAGGAAGCATAAATATAAAAGTCAATGGTGTTGGAAATGTTGGTGCGAGAGATATCTATAAGATTGGATCTTTATATGGTGGAAATATTTTAGATTTTAGTGTGCAAGAGGGTCAATATATAAAAAAAGATACTTTAATTGCCAATATTGATAGTGTAGATTTAGTAGATAAAATTGATGAACAAAAAGCTTTAAAATCAAAACTTTTGAATGATATAAAATCTTTAGAGGTTGATAGACAAAGTGCAAAAGTAAATTTTGATTATCAAAATGAATTGTTTAGTAAAAATAAAAAACTTTATAAGCTTCACTCTATTTCAAGTTTGGATTATCAAAAATTTCTAACTGAAAAAGATACTGCAAAGCTGAGAATACAAAGTGTTGATACACATATAGCTTCTTTAAAAGATCAGATATTGCAAGTAACAGCAGGTATAAGTGGATTAGAGAAAAAATTGGCGCATTATGTTATAAAGTCACCTATTGATGGGTATATTACAAAAAAACTTGTTGTTAATTATCAGATTATAATGCCAAATCAAACTCTCTTAGAGTTGGTAAATCCTAAAGATATTTGGATTCAGACATATATAGATACAAGAATGAGTGGCAAAGTTAAAATTGGAGATAGTGCATCTATAAAGCTACGCTCATCAGATAAAACATATAGAGGTAAAGTGGTTAATATCAACCCTGTAAATAACCCCATAACTTACGAGAGAGAGATAGATATAGCATTTGATAATCTTCCTATACCATTTTATATGGAGGAGCAGGCTATAGTTAAAATAGAGATAAAAACTTTAAAAAATGTTGTAAAAGTATCTACAAAAGCCCTAGCTATATACAAAGAACAAAATGGTGTTTGGATTTTAAGAGGCGACAAGGTAAACTTTAAGCCACTAAAAATTATAGCTTATGAAAACAAAACAGCTGCAGTTGAAGGGCTAAATATAGATGAAAAGTTAGTTATACCTGACCCTAAGAAAAAAGCTCTTAGTGATGGTATGAAAATTTATCATGATTAATTTAGCATATAAAGATATATCCCACTCACTGAGTAAGTTTATGATAACTGCTATTAGTGTAGGTGTACTTTTAGGGATTGTTATTATTATGATTGGTGTATATCGAGGAATGGTATTTGATGCAAAAGTTTTAGTTAGTGATATAAAAGCAGATATCTGGGTAGTGCAACAAGATACATTAGGTCCTTTTGCTCAAACTTCAAAAGTTCATGAAGATTTGAAAAATCAGATATCTTATCAAGATGGTATTGAATCTGCAGAAGCTATCACTTTTCAGACTTTTCAAATGGAAAATAAGTATGGTGATTTTAAGGTCATGTTAGTTGGTTATGACCCATTTGGTAAGATAGATGTTATAAATAGCTCTAAGTTAATTGAGGGAAGAGGTATAAGAAAACAGCATTATGAAATTGTGGTATCTAAAAAAACAAACTATAAACTTGGCGAATATATAAAAATGGGAAGAGATAGTTTTAAAGTAGTAGGTGTTACCAAGGATACAGTTTCAAATGGTGGGGACTATCTAATTTTTACAAGTTTAAAAGATGCTGAAGTCTTACAGTTTACATATACAAATGAGAGAATAAAAAGTGATGATGCTAGAGGGATCAAAGGTGGAAACCCACATCTTGTAAATGCAATAATAGCTAAAACAAAAGATGGTTATAATCCAAAACAAGTAGCTACAAACATAGAAATGACAACACATAAAAAAGTTTTTACCAAAGATGAACAAACTAAGCTACTTTTAGAAAAAGTGATAAAAAAATCATCAAAACAGATAGGTATGTTTACTGTTATATTGATTATAGTCTCTATTGTGATTATTGCTCTTATCATATACACTATGACACTAGAGAAGATAAAAGAGATAAGCATACTAAAACTTATAGGTATATCAAATCTCACAATCTCAAAGATGATTATTCAAGAAACAATTGTACTTGGAGTTTTGGCATTTATATCTGGAAATCTTTTTGCTAGGGTCATTGCAGGAGGATTTCCAAAAAGGATAGTCTTGGAGACAAGTGATGCTTTTAGTCTTTTTGTGGTTATATTGATTTCATCTGTATTCGCATCTCTTTTTGGTATATATAAAGTTGTAAAAACAGACCCATCACAAGCAATAGGGGGATGATAGAATGAATCAAAATCAATCAATGAAAATAGAAAACTTAGTAAAAAAATTTGGTAAAGGTGAGAGTGAAGTTACTGTAATAGATGGTGCTAACTTTACTCTAAACAAAGGTGAGTTTGTAGCTCTTGTAGCACCAAGTGGAGCAGGAAAGACAACTCTACTTATGATGTTGGGATGTGTATTAGAGCCTACAAGTGGTAAGGTTGAGATAGGAGATGAGGTAGTTTATGACAATCAATGGAAAGTAAAAGATGATAGAGAATTAAGAAGAAAAAAGATAGGATTTATCTTTCAGGCTCATTACCTTATACCGTTTTTAAATATTGAAGAAAATATATCTCTCTTGCCATATCAAAATGGAGAATCACCAAAGGTTGTAAAAGCAAGAGTAAAAGAGCTTTTAGACTATCTTGATATGAGTGATAAACTACAAAATATGCCAAGTGAATTAAGTGGTGGACAAAACCAAAGAATTGCAATAGCAAGAGCTTTGGCAAATCAGCCATCAATTATACTAGCAGATGAGCCAACGGCTGCACTAGATAGACATAGAGCTGTAAGTGTAGTAAAAATGCTAAAAAAGATAACAAGAGAGCAAAATGTAACTATCATTATGGTTACACATGACGATAGGCTTTTGCCACATTGTGATAAAATATTGACAATAAAAGATAAAAAAATTCAAATAAAGGAAAATTTAGATGAGAAACTTGTATAAAAAAATTATTATTTTTACTTTATTGCCATTAACTTTAAACGCTTCAACTCTCAAAGAGATTATGCAGATGACACTAAAGAACAATGTAAATATAAAGTCTATGAATTATGATATTAATTCCAAAAACGAAACTTTAAAAAGTGTTTCAAATACTTTAAACCCTACTATAAATATAGGCGCAAATTACACTAAGCTTGATTTTGATGTACGTTCATCTCAAGTTGGAGCTACAACTATGGGTTATATAAAGTTTGGTGTAGACTTGTACGATGGAGGGAAGAATAGTTCTATTAAAAAACAGAAGGCACATGAGTTACAATCAACAGAACTAAGTACAGATGCCTCAACAAAAGAGATTCTTTTGCAAGTTGTAACACTTTTTTATCAGATTAAAACGATAGAAGAGAATATTTTGGCTTATCAAGATAAATCAAAATCATTATTTGCAGAATATAAAAGAGAGAAGCAAAAATATGATATTCAGATGGTAACTATAGATGAAGTATATAAATTACAATCTGAATATGAATCAAATAAATATACCATAGAAGATTTGAAATATCAAAGATACTATTTATATCAAAACTTATCTCTTTTAGTTGGTACAAAGATTACGTCAGTTAGTGACTCTAAACTACCAGAGGTTATGAACTTAAAATATAAACCAAGTACTAATATACAATCTTTAAAGAGCAGTATTGATGCGATAAATGAAAATATCAATCAAATAACAGCGATAAAAAAACCAAAGATTAAATTAGAAGATAGTATCAATATATATAACTATAATGATTATGATGAGGGAGTTTTAAAAGATTTACCAGACCAGCAAAATCAACTAATGCTAAGTTTTTCTTTGAATCTTTATGATAGTTCTAGTTCATACAAAAAACAATCAGCAATACTGGCAAAGATGGCTAAAAAAGAGCAACTGAATTATGCTATTTCAAAAGAGAAAATAGCATTTAATTTAGCTACGAAAAAACTTACTACACAAAAAGCGAAAATAGATTCAGTGAAGAGTGCATTAGATATGGCTGTTAGTGTCTACGATATAATTTTAACAAAATATCAAAATGGGGTAGTTGATAATATCACATATCTCGATGCTTTAAGTAAAAAAACTATAAATCAATCGCTTTATATTCAAGCTTTAAATAATTATGAGATAGCAAAAGCAAACTACTATTTTAGTAGTGGAGTTAGTTATAAAAAAATGATGGAAAATTTTTAATGTATATTACTCTAAGTTTAGTATTGAGTTAACTAAACTTAGAGTTTTTTAGAATATTTTGAAAAATAGTTTTTTA
>CAZIAJ010000138.1:0-5556 GCA_964537565.1 uncultured Sulfurospirillum sp. | reverse complement strand
TGCATATTCTATATTAGAAGAGAATATGCAAAACCTCTACTATATTCAACTCTAGGTTCATTCTTTATTTCAGGACAGGCATTTTGGTCAATTTGGTCAAAAAACCATTTAGTACTCATGTTACTTTATCTTTTACTTGCCATATTAATAATTGATGAAAATCACGATAAGAATCCTTTAAAAACTAACTTACATTTTTAACTTTCTATAGTAGTCTGATAAAAAACTCTATAACTATTTTTAACGCTTTTATCCAATCCTTAGTGAATCATCTAATGCTTGACAAATAATATGCCCTATCATAATATGCATCTCTTGTACACGAGGTGTATCATCACTTGGAACGACTAAATTTATATCACAAAACTCATTCATAGCTCCTCCTTCACAACCAGAAAATCCAATAGTTTTACAGCCCACATTTTTTCCAAGGCTCAAAGCACGAAGAACATTTTTACTATTACCGCTTGTTGAGATTCCTATAAGTAAATCTCCCTCACGAGCAAGTGCTTCCACTTGTCGTTCGTATACTCTATCGTACCCATAGTCATTGCTCACAGCAGTAAGTACCGAAGTGTCTGTTGTTAGTGCTATTCCCGGAAGACCTCGTTTTTGAATTTTATAACGTCCACTCAATGCAGCAGCAATATCTTGTGCACATGCTGCACTTCCACCATTACCAAATAGTAAAATCTTATTACCATTTTTTATCGTTTCCGTTGCTATGATACAAGCTGTATATATATGGCTTTGCATCGATTCTATAGTTTTTTCTAGTGTACTTTTATGAGCATTCATCTCACTTTGAATCATTTCCATCATAATCTTGCTCTTTCAATAATTTTTATTATACTTTATAGTTTTCCTAATTCCCTGTTTATATCATTGATAAAAGTTGTATATTCTATATCTTTAAAATCATCTTTTGTAGAGAGCAATATGCTTTTAGCATCACGAAAAAATCTCATAGCACTATCTTTATCATTGATAGAATATCTTAAAATCTTAGCTAAATAATAGTGTGCATAAAAATCTTTTTCATCATTTCCTATCAAGATAAACAACTCATTTATCGCTTCA
This sequence comes from uncultured Sulfurospirillum sp., assembly GCA_964537565.1. Lineage (GTDB taxonomy): Bacteria > Campylobacterota > Campylobacteria > Campylobacterales > Sulfurospirillaceae > Sulfurospirillum_A. The sequence goes on along the minus strand of CAZIAJ010000138.1, from coordinate 4,476 downwards.
TCAGTTTGGTTACTTTTATCAAAACAGAGTGCTAGTTTTAAACCAGTATCTGCTTGCATATCGTTAATTTCTAAACTTTTATTATATACTTTTATGGCTTCTAAATATGCTCCCATATCAAAAAAATTATCTCCAATTTTATTCCATAAGGATATATCATTATTTCGTTTTGCCCTTTTTGCTAAATCTGTCATTTTTAATGCAAAATCTACAATGCTTACTACATCACTCTTATTTACTGCTTCTTTATTTGTTTTATAAGCTCTAGCTATAAGCTTATATCCTTTAAGTAAGTTTCCACTTTTTAGATGTATGTTTGCTAGTTTTAATATACACTCTATATTTTTAGGCTCTTTTTTCAAAACCTTATTTATATACTTTTTTGCACTATTGTTATCCATAATACCAGCTTTACAAACAACATTTACACCAGCATTTAAAATTGTACTTAAGGTTACAATAATAACCAATAATTTTACTTTCATAGTGTAAATTATACACATTATTCATTTATTTTAGACTCAGCAAAGACATTAAAGAAAAAAAATAAGATTTATTAAAGCCAACTAAGATATAATCTGTCTTAAATTTAAAGGAGTTCAGAATATGAAAAAATTAGCATTAGCATTAGCTATAACAGCAGTATCTACACTAATGGCAGCAGATGGTGCAGCAGCTTATAAAAAATGTGCAGGTTGTCACGGAGCAAAAGCTCAAAACAAAGCATTAGGTAAATCACAAATTATTCAAGGATGGGATGCAGCTAAAATCGAAGCTGCACTTAAGGGATATAAAGCTGGAACTTATGGTGGAGCTATGAAAGGTCTTATGAAAGGTCAAATAGCTAGCTATGATGACGCTAAAATCAAAGCAGTTGCTGAGTATATTTCTACTCTAAAGTAATCAACTGTTAATCAGGAGGGCGGTAACCGTTCTCCTTTTTCTCTTCTCTCTTTTTTAAAATATCTTTTTTTCTATTCTCCATTTCAATTGCATCATGTAAAGCTTCTTCACTATCTAACAATGCACCATCTAAAAACTTTTTTGTATCTTCAAACTGTCCAGTCCTCAAACCCCAAAGCAAGGCCCAAAGCCCCAAAGCTCCAAGTAAAGTCGAAGCACCCAACATCATAGCTACTACCCAATTATCCATTTTACTGTTTCCTTTTTCAAGAAGTAAATTCTTGAAAAATTCCTTGCACTAAAGCTTTCGCTTTGCGAAGAATCTTTCATTTTACTGTTTCCTTTTTCAAGAAGTAAATTCTTGAAAAATTCCTTGCACTCTTGTGAAGCGAAGCGGTTTCAAAGAAATCACTCTCTTTGAGAAAGCTTTCGCTTTGCGAAGAATCTTTCATTTTACTGTTTCCTTTTTCAAGAAGTAAATTCTTGAAAAATTCCTTGCACTCTTGTGAAGCGAAGCGGTTTCAAAGAAATCACTCTCTTTGAGAAAGCTTTCGCTTTGCGAAGAATCTATTTTACTCAAATTTAACATTCATAATTAACTATTTAATTCTCATCGAATTAACAACTACTACTAGTGAACTAAGCGACATACTCAAAGCTGCAACGAGTGGTATCACAAATCCTGCCATTGCTAATGGAATTGTTATGACATTATATAGTATTGAGATAGTAAGATTTTGTTTTACTTTTGAAAATGTAGAATTTGAAATTTGAAATACTGTTTTTAGTGAACTAAAATCATCATTCATAAGAACAACATCACTCAAATTGACTGCAACATCAGTTCCACTCCCCAATGTGATAGCAACTTCACTATGACTCAATGCCAAAGTATCATTTATACCATCTCCTACCATAACAACTACTTCACCTTTTTCTCTGTGCTTTGTAATAAACTCTGCTTTATCTGTAGGCAATAAAGATGCTTTAAACTCTTCTATGCCTACCTCATCACATATTTTTTGAGCTACTTTTTCATTATCACCTGTAAGCATAACTACTTTCAATCCTCTACTTTTAAGATACTCTATCGTCTTAAAAACACCTTCTCTTGGTCTATCTTCAAGTGAAAATCTAGCTACTATGTTTCCATCAAAGGCTACATGTAAAAAAGAATTTGCCTTGCTTACCTCTATACATATAAAACCATTTTCTTCCATATAAGCTCTATTACCTGCAAAAATATCTTTACCTCTATATTTTGCTTTTATACCTTTTGCTTCGACTACTATAATATCTTCCAACTCTCTTAACTCAGTTTTACCTAAAAATGCTTTTACCCCTTTACTTATAGGGTGAGTAGATAAACAAACAAGTGAATATAGTATAGATCTATCAAAGTTTTCGTCTATAAAAGAGTCTATAACTTTTGGTTTTCCTTCAGTAATCGTACCAGTTTTATCTAAAACTACCAATGTAGACTTTGCAATAGTTTCTAAAAAAGTAGCTTCTTTAAACAAGACTCCTTTTTTTGCAGCTTTTGAAATACCAACTAAAGTAGCTACCGGTGTTGCAAGTCCCAAAGCACAAGGACAAGCGATGACTAAAACAGAGATAGAGACTATAAGAGCTTGCTCAAAAGTCCCGCTATAGTAGTACCAAAAAGCAAATGTTAAAACAGCAAGAACTAATATAACAGTTGAAAAATAACCTGAAATTGTATTTGCCAACTTCTCAATACGTGGTTTTTTATCCATAGAGTCTTCAAGTAGTGTTATAATCTTACTAAGCATAGATTCACTATAAACTGTTGTAACCTCATATCTAATAACACTATTGATACAAATTGAACCACTCAAAATCTTATCATCTTTTTTTAATAGTATAGGTTCACTCTCACCGCTTAAACTTGCAGTATCAAACGAGCCTTCACCACTAACAATTCTACCATCAATAACGACTTTATCTCCAGCTCTAAGCTCTACAATATCTCCAACTTCAACAGACTCAACACTTAATATAAATTTTTCATTATCTTTTACTACAGTAACCTCACTTGGCATTGCTGAGCTAAATCCATCCATAGTATCTACTGCTTTTTTCTTAGTCAATACTTCTAAATACTTTCCAGTAAAAACAAATGTGATAATCATAGCCACAGACTCAAAATATACATCACCATGACCTGTCAACATAGAATAAATAGAAAATATATAAGCACTCAAAGCCCCACTAACTACCAATAAATCCATATTGGCATAACGATTTTTTATAGCATAAAAAGCTCCTTTAAAAAAAGCTCCTCCTGTGTAAAAAAGTGCTGGAGTTGCTAAGATAAACTCTGCAAAATTGAGTATGCTTTTTATATCACTCCTCATACCAGTAAAGTATCCCTCATACTGTGCTACAGCTATCCACATAATGTTCATTGTCGTAAAAATACCCACTAAAAGCCTCGAGTAATAATCACGTCTTTTTGCATTTGCTTGAACTTCTTGCATACTTGCATCATAAGGATAAGCGTTATAACCTATACTTCTTATAAGAGAGATAATATTTGAGAGTTTTATAGTGTCATTGTCCCAAAGGATTTTAGCTTTATTATTTGTATGATTTATACTAACTTCTACTATGCCTTCACTTCTCCCAAGTACCTTTTCATTTAGCCAGACACAAGCACTACAATGAATACCATCTATAATGAGAGAAACCTCACTAAAACCATCTTTTTGTTTTACATATTTTTGTTTAAATCCATCTAAATCAAACTTTTGTATATCATCATGCTGTTCTTTTGGTGGCTCGATAGTGTTATCACCCATCTTTTCATAAAAATTATCTAAACCTTCATCTTTTAAAAGATGATATATACCTTGACAACCTTTACAACAAAAATATTTCCCATTGTCTTTTATCAATAGTGATTTATCGTACTCCAAATGACAATGGTCACATCTTATTTTTTCCATAAAACTCTCTCAATTTGTTTTTATTACTCCACCACCTAAATAGGTAAAATTTTAACGATTTGATTTTGTTTCATATCGAGGCAAAAGCATGAAGGATTAACTCGTTAATTTAAATGATTTTAACGAAAATATGGAGCAAAAGCAAATCGTTAAAATTTTACCTATTTAGGTGGTGGAGTAATAATTTGTCATTATATCCATCTTATGCTAAAATTTCTAAAAAATTAAAGGTAAGTTATGGCTGTAATATTTGAATCATTGGTAAAAAACAGTAAAAATGGTGGTTGGTTTATAGAATTAAAAGACACCACCGACGGTAGAATGGTAATTTGCAATGACTTAAAAGAATTTGAAACTAAAATCCAAGAACTTTCAGAGGATTATGGTGGAAGAGTAGATGAAGTAAAATGGATAAGTCACAAGAGTCTAAGTCCACAAAATGAACAAAAACTAAGAGTTGCTATGATGGAGTACCATGAAAAATACAAAGATCAATTAGATGATACAAAAGAAGATTAGTGGAAAGCTTTCTTCTTATTTTCATTTTATTAGAATTTTTTGAAATTTATTGGCAACGAGGTAATAACTTTAGAGAGTATATAAA
>CAZIAJ010000137.1:0-5642 GCA_964537565.1 uncultured Sulfurospirillum sp. | reverse complement strand
ACCGTCAAACCTCTAGCCAAAAACTCTTTTTTAGCCTGATCCAACAAATCTAACCTATCCACAATGAAGTAAAACTTAGGGATGATATTCTGTTTTTGGTAGTAGTCTGTAAGGTGTTTGACATTGTAGTATGCCAGTGCCGTTTTACCACTACCCTGTGTATGCCAGATGATGCCTTTTTTCATACCCTCATCCAATTTACTCTCTATGGCTTTGGTCGCAAATATTTGAGGGTAACGCATAATGTGTTTCTCTAATCTCTTGCCTTTTACATAGGTAATCGCATACTGCAAAAGAAAAGCCAAACGTTCACGGCTAAAGAGTGAGGTAGATAGTCTGTTGGTTGGGGTATTTGGGTTTTTGTTTGTCAAGAACTCTGGACTGTTTTTAACAGCAGGATAGTTGGTGTCTGCCAGTAAAAAATCTTCTACTGCTTCATCTTCGGGTAAAAGTAATCTATCTAAATCTAGATTCTCTTCTTCTCTAAAGAAGTTGAACTTGACTTCACTATAGGATGGCGTACCATAAAATGCACCCTGTACAGGGGAAGCTGTGAGTTCATCATACTCCATGTTGTTAGAAAACATCATAAGCTGTGTAAGGTTTACAAACTTTCTAAACCTTTTGTTTGCAAAGCGTTGGTTGATACGTTTACGTTCAGCTAGTACGCCATCAGGGTTATTGGGTTTTTTAACCTCTATAAACGCTAAAGGCATACCGTTAATAAGCAAGATAATATCTGGTCGAAACTCTTCATCCCCATTTTTGTAGGTAAGTTCTGTGACTACATGAAAAGTATTGTTATCAAAATCATCCCAATCTATAAGCCTTGTTCCAGACTTCTCCATGAGCCTATCATAAAAAGCATGACCCAAATCTTCATTTTCCAAAGAAAGACTTACATCTTGAAGTAAACGATGCACCGCATCTTCTTCTAGTTCAGGATTCACACGAAGCATAGCAGATTTGAAAAGTTCAGGAAAGATGTTTGTATCTTCATCCCAAGTAGTATCTTTGAGTGAAAGATAGGTATACCCTAGTCTAACGAGGTGTAAAATAGCAGGGAGTTTTACTCTGGTGTCTTCGTTGTGCCTTGCCATATATACTCCCCAGTTTTAAAGTGGTATATTTTAGCGTAAAAAGTTGTAGAGTTGTCTATAGTAGTCCAAAGACGTCCGATAATATATTATTATCTATTTCTACGTATTTTTCTTGAAGATGAATTACTTTCTATTTTTTCTTTTATAGTACTTATAAACTGTTCAACTTTCCCTCCAAGCTCTCCAATTTTCCCAATAATTCTATCAAAGAGACTTTGTACTCCTCTTGTAGCTGTTCCATACTTACTAACCACATATTCTGCATCCTCGCTAAGCTCTTGTTCCACATCTCTTCTTTTTCGGATAAAGCCTTTAAGTGATTTTTCGTAACTATTTCTAAGTTCAGTATGTAATTCTTGTCGCACAATTCGTGCCTCTCCAATTCTTCTAATAACCTCTTCTCCAACGATGTCATCTTGACCTCCTGTATATTCTATTTTGATATCTTCTAACTCCATCTTAGATTCAGGAGTATAGGGGTACTTCTTTTGGTTCTTTATAGCTTTGGCTTCTACATACTGTTCAAGTCTTATCGATAGGTTTTTAATCTCTTGTGCAACATTCATATTTTTAAAACTCTCTATCTTTTCTTCTTTTTCAACTTGCATGATGTTTATACTTTCAAGACTTATAAACTTTGAGGTATAGATATCATGTTTAAAGCGTCTTGCTTTTTTTGAATTTGAAAGTTTTAAAGATAAATAATTATCACTTATTCTAGTAATCTTAATATCGTCCTTTTCCAAAAAATTAATCATCTGATCTCTGCTTTTTAATTTACCTTCTTTGACAAGTTGTTGTAGCTGTATATTTAGTGATTCATAGCTTTTGGTTTTACTTATCTCTACTTTAGTTGTATTTACGTTCCGTTGGTTTTCAGGGTCTTTGGGATTGGTAAAACCATATTTTAGATTTGTCATGTCTTGCCACATTTCCACTCGAGGCAAATCAACTTTATGATAGTAAGGTTGAAATGCTTTCTTGGTTGATAATTCTATCTTAGGGATAACAAAGTTCAACTCTAGCCTACCCTTGTCCGTATGTTCTACCCAAAGAATGTTGTACTGATCTTTATGTAGTCCTGCCATGAGAACATTTTCAAACTCTTCTATGAGTTTAAACTTTAGAGTTTCATCTATGTTCTCTTCTGAGAATGACAGACATCCAACTGTAACTTTTTGCTTATTGGTTATTTGTTCGATGAGTTTTCTCGTTAATTCCTCATTGCCTTTTAAAATTTTCGCCAATCCTAATGCTACACGTTTTTTATCAAGCAGATAAATCAATGCACCTATCCCACCACCACCTTTACTAGAAAAAAACTTACCTACCATCAAGTAACCTTATTAAAGTTTTTTCTATCTGCACAAGTCTATAAAGTACTTCCATATCAATACACTTTTCAGTGTTAACATAATGAGCCAATTGGTTTAAATTTATGCCTATTTTGTTTACCTCAAAAACCATCTCTATTTCAAGTTTTGATTTTATCTCTTGATTTAAAATAGCAGATCTAGCTACTGTAGCAAAAGAGAGAGAATGCTCTTCTAGTTGCTTATTGATATACGCATATTCATCTATATTAAATCGAATCGTTTTTCGTATATTTTTTCTTGTACGCACACGCACCTCCTCTGTGTAATGTTCACTGTGTGTTAAAAAGGGTCTTAGGGAAATTTCCCTAACAAGGTCTCATTTCTCGCCATTTTGGCAGACAATGAGTAACCTTGCCCTCTATATTTCATAGTTTTGCCCGTCGGGGAGTAACTTTTTGTTCTTCTCTTTATACAAGTTCTTTGTATCTTGTGCGTGTGCTTATCTACGCACACATTATTGATTTAAACTTTTTTTAAATCTTTTTTGAATCTCTTTTTTATTTACTATTTCATCTGTTTTATCATCGTAAAAGAGATGTATGAAACCTTCCGTTACCACATACCTGCGTATCATTTTATTACCCTTTGAAGGTTGTGCAAATTGACCAACTAGAATAGAATAATCAAAGTCATCTATTTCTAAGTGACTTACTTCTTTTTTTGGTGATTTTTTTCGATTAAAATCTTTCATGAAATCAATATAATTAGCTATCGTTCTCGGTTCATCATTTTTCAAATTATCAAGTATTGCTTTCTTCCATAAACGCTCAGATGTTCTAGGTCTCAAACCGTCATTTTTTAGCCATACAATAAAGGCATCAAATTTTTCTTTTGTTACTTCCATATTCTTCCTCTTCTTCCTCTTCTTCCTCTTCTTTATATGTGTGCAATTTTTGCACTCTTCTTAAAATAATTTATCATTTATAAAATCAAATTTTCACTCATTGCAAGGGGTGTGCAATTTTTTCACCCCCCCCTATACTTTTTTTGATTATTTATTTGATAAACAACGAATTCGTCATACCATTTTTGTGTAGTTCTCAAATATTTTGTTTGTTCATCAACTTCAATTAATTCTTTCTCTTTTAACTTGTTAATTGAATTAATTATTGTACGTTTAGATAAATCAAAAAAACCTGCAATAGTTTCACGAGAAGCAAAGCACCAACCAAAAACAATTGAATCTGGATTATTTGATAAATTGTATATTGCATCAGCTACACAATAGTCATTATTTGATATACCATATTTTGCTCTTGGAAAATGTTGGATGGTGGTGAATCCTAGCTTTATCTCTCTTTTTGTAGGAGTCATTATTTATCCTTTATAGAGAATTGTAGATTAATCCATTCAATAATCTCTTCTTCAATCCAAACTGTTACTCTCTTAGATAATTTTCTAGCTTTTGGAAAAGTTCCATTTTCTTCACCTGATAATTCCCAAATGGTTGATTTTCCAAATGTTGTAAGTTCTTGTACTCTTTCAATACGGATAAGATTCATTTGTAGTCCTTCGTTTTTTATTGGATGTTGTTGGACATCTAAACGTATTGTGAGATAAGGGGTGAGAAAAAATTTGGCTAAAAAAACATTTATATTTAGCCAAGGTATATTAAACAACGTAATACTGGGGCTTGAAAAAATAAAATATTTTTTCTTTTTTTGAAAGATAAGTGTATTATCTTAAAATATTGAAAAATATAGTATTATATTCTTACTGTTTTAATGAAAATTATTCTTTGAAAAGTAAAGAGAAAGTGAGATGATATGGGTGAGTTAGATAACTATGAAAAAGAAGCTCTTCTAAAAAAGCTTAGGATTAAGTGGATTTATAATTCAAATGCCATAGAGGGCAATACTTTATCTGAAGGTGATACCTCATTCATTATTGAGAATGGTTTAACTGTACAGGGAAAATCTCTCTCAGAGCATCAACAAGTAATAGGTCACATGAAGGCTTTAGATCTCATCTATGCTATGCTTGAAAAAAAGAGGATGAGTGAAGAGGGTCTGTTTTTGCTACACAAAGCTATACAGACTGAACATTTAGTAGATTATGAACGTCCAAATGGAGCTTATAAAGTTATACCAAATGGAAGATGGATAAACATTGATGGAAAAGATCAACACTTTTATTATCCATTACCCGAAGACACTCAATACCTTATGGATTTATGGTTTAAGAATTTTGCTGATCTTACCCAACCTATAGCAAGTAAAAAAGAAGCTATAGAGGTCTATACGGCTATGCATGTCTCATTTGCAGGTATTCATCCTTTTTATGACGGAAACGGTAGACTAGCAAGACTTGTAGCAAATTTGCCACTTCTAAAAAATGACTATTTACCTATTATTATTGATTCTAAAGATAGGGCAGAATATATTGAACTTTTATCGACGTATAATCTTAATTCAAAAGAATTAGATAACTCCAGCACAGAGCTTATCGTAAAAAATGATGCTTATTTTGATTTGATAGACTTTTTCACGCTTCAGTATAAAAATTCTGAAGAGATTTTAAATACTCTTCGAGAGAGTAAACATAACCTAGAGCAGAAACGCATACGAAGGCGTAATAAATAGTATATGCCTAGATAAGATGTAAATATTTTCTATTTTCTATTAAATCTTTTGCAAGTTTATATCTACTCGTAACTACAGAAATCTCTGCATTTTTTTGTTTTGATTTTAATCCTTTAAATAATTGATTCATTACTTCTGACTTTTTTGTCTGCGTATCTTCAAATAGATTTATAATTCTACTTTTTAATATTCGTCTGTCTTCATTATCTAATCTTATAGTATTCACTTCATTTGTTAAACTTTTGATAGAATCTTCTTTTTGTTTTTTACAAGCTTCTGTATATAAATGAAAAGATGTTACAGCATCATATACCCATAAGATATCAATATAAGTATCTTGCTTTAATTTCAACATTTTCCTTGGTGCAATTTCATTGTAGTTATCATGAAAAAATAATTCTGAGGAAGATAAGTTCTCTTTTTTCTTTTCATGAAACTGAGCATAATTAAGTAGATTAGCACAAGCTACTTTTTTCTTATCAAGGTAACCACAAAACTTCCTTATAATTTTATTAGTCTTTTCCTCTAATGCTCACGCCGATTCATTCGGCCACCCAGCCGATTTTTACTCGGACAGTTTGCCA
>CAZIAJ010000136.1:0-5648 GCA_964537565.1 uncultured Sulfurospirillum sp. | reverse complement strand
TTGCATCATAAGGACAAGCAACCATACAAGCTTTACAACCTATACACATATCAGGCTCAACCAAAACTATGCCATCTTCATCTCTTTTGAAACTTGCTCCCGTAGGACAAACATCAACACAAGGTGCATTGTCGCAATGATTACAAAGAGTGGGTAAAAAACCTATAGTTGGATCACCATGTTGGTCTTTTCCTTCTACTTCCCAAACTTTTGTTCTGTAAGCCTCTTTAAGAGCTGGAACATCCCAATCAGTTTTACATGCAACATAACAAGCATCACAACCTATACATCTATCCCCAACAATTACCATCGCAAGGTTTTTATCTTTTTTTAATTTATTGTTTATATTATTCATCTCTATGCCCTCACAACTTTTACAAAGCCATTATGAAATGCTGCTGCTCCACTTATTGGATCAATATCATCACTTATGAAGTTGTTTTCTGAAGTTCCTTTGTTATAACCTCTTGTCCAAGCCTTTGTCTGATGTCCAAAACCATGATGGATAAATACTGAACCATCTTTGATTCTTTTAGTAACTTTCAATACTTCAGGATGTGAAGTAAAACCAGTTTGAGTATTTACTAGTTTAACCATATCTCCATCTTTAAAACCAAGATATTTTGCATCTTTAGGATTCATCCAAACTGGGGTGTCATCTTGAAGTTCAAGAAGTATCCAATTGTTTTGAGTCCTTGCATGAGAATGATGAGGAGTTCTTCCAAATAACATTCTAAATTCACCTTGTTTTGGAGTATCTAAGTCTTTATAAATTGGCATAGGAGAAAAATCATCACCCTCTTTTTTATACACTTCTTCTAAATCAGGAACATAAAGTTGAACCTTACCAGTACCAGTTGCAAACTTTAAAGTTGCTCCACTAGCCTGTGGATAAGGGTCTACATCTTCAAACAAAAGTGTCCCATCTTTTTCAAGTGTCTCTTTCTGTTCATCTGAAAGAAGTGCTAAAAACTCTTCTATCTTATGATGAGGCGAGTGCTCAAACCACTTTCCTAATCCAAACTTTTCTGCGATACCTTTACTAATATCATAACACCCTTTAGTATTATATATAGGATTAATTGCTGCACGTCTAAGTGCTACAAAAGGAACTTTATCTTTTTGTATATAAGGTGCATCATCTCTTTCAAGATAAGTTGACTCTGGGAATATAACATCAGCATACATAACAGTATCACTAAACTGAGTATCTATCGCTATAATCAAATCCAAATTATCCATGGCTTTATAAAGGTTATTTACACCTACACTTGAGTGACTTATAGGATTTGTTCCATATAGTAACCAAGCTTTTATAGGGTATGGCTCTTGCTTTAGAGTTGCCTCATATATACCATTTGTTCTACCTAAACTTGGTGGTGCAAATGGATATTTTTCACCTTCACCAACTCCATCAGCTCTTCTTGCAGTTGGTGCAGGAGGATGTTCATGCTTAGGAAGGTCAAGTGGTATTGCAGTTCTTACAAACACACCTCCTGGAACTCCCCAGCTTCCCATAAGTGCATTTAAGATTGCTATTGTTCTTACGGTTTGAGTATCATTTGCATATCTAGTCATTCTTCTTGCTGGAATTGCTACTACATTTGGAGCATCTTTTGCAAAATCCCAAGCAATTCTCTCTATAATTTTTGCATCTATGCCAGTTTTTTTACTAGCCCACTGTGGAGTATACTGCTTTACATGTTCTACAAGCTCATTATATCCATAGCAATACTTTCTTACAAAATCCATATTTGCTAAATTGTCTCTTAGGATAACATGAATAAAACCAAGAGCCAATGCCATATCTGTTCCAGGTTTTATCTGCAACCAATCAGTTGCATTTATAGCAGATTCACTCTGTCTTGGATCTATATAAGTTAGCTTTGAACCACGTGCAAGTCCTTCTGCAAAGTCTTCTGCTTCTCTTACTTGAACAGCTCCTGCAAAATTTCTTCCAAATATCATCATATGTTTAGAGTTTGCCATATCGAAAGTTTCATGACCACTTATACCAGTCCCAAATGTCAATGCCCAAGCCATCTCACGACTTCCCATACATTGAGAGTATGCTGGTACTGTTATATTTGGGCTACCAAGAGCCGCAGTAAACATATGAACATACTGCTCACCAGTTCCATGCATAAAAGTTGCTAAAGTTTCTGGTCCATGTTTTTTTACAAGTGGATCAAGCTTATCAAATACATATTGATATGCCTCCTCCCAGCTCACTTTTTTAAACTTGCCCTCACCTCTTTTTCCAGTTCTTATCAATGGAGATTGTATACGATCTGGATCATAAGTTGATTGAATTCCTGCATTTCCTTTTGCACAGATATGTCCTCTATTATTTGGATTTAGTTTATTACCTTCAAGTTTGTGAATTATTCCATCTCTTGTATAAACATCTACACCACAATTCCAAAAGCACATTTCACAAAAGCTAGGAGAGTGTACACCTCTATCATACTTTAAAAATCTAGCGCCTTTTACTGCTTCTTTTTTTGCATTCGCTTTAAGTGGAGAAGGAAGTCCTGTCATACCTGCAGTTGCAGCAATACCACTAACACCAGCAAGTTTTAAAAATCCTCTTCTATTTATATTATGTCTGCTCATTAGTGTGTCTCCTCTTCCAAATCAAAAAACTTAGCACCTAGAAAATAGACAATACCTACAACACCTAAGCCACTTATAAAAAGAGCCAGTTCTGCAGTAGATACACTATAAGAGTGCTGTACAAAATCCATCTGTGAACTTGGACGAGACAATAGCTGTCCACCAACAATAGTATCAAACCTAGAGAAGAAAACTCCAACAACTGCAAGCAATCCTGCAAGTGCAGTTAAAAATGAGTTCTCAAATTTTGCCATAACTATCAAAAGCATAGGGATAACAAGCCCCAGTCCAATCTCAAATGTATAAAAATTACTTGAAAGTACACCATTTCCAACAAATAGTTTCATTGTTGCACTAAGCTCTGTGTCAACACCATAAATATTTATAATTACACTCCAAACATCCACAAAAAGCATTATAAAAAGTAAAATAAACAGAGTCTTACTCAATGCACTTATGGATTTTTTACCACTTTCACCTTGCCCATTTAGAAAAATCATCATCAAAATCACTGATACGCCCGCAGCTACTGCTGAAAGTATAAAGAAAAGTGAAAATGAACTAGTATGCCACAGTGGTCTAGTTGCATTTGAAGCAAAAACAAAAGCTAATGTTCCGTATGCTATAACACCTAAGAAAAAGCCAATCAATGCTGCCATAAAAGCAGAGTTTGCTTTTTTACTAAGTAAAAAGTAAACTTCCAAAGCTAATAGTGGTAACTCTAACATATAAAATGTAACCATCCACCAGATAGGTGAAGTAGTTTCAAACTCAGTAAAATATACTACTAATCTAAGAGCTTGAAGCTCAAATGGTCCAGCTAATTCCCAAAATATTAGGTAAAAAGCACCTATTAATGATGCTAACGAAATTAGAGCAACTTTTTTGCTCATAATATGAAAAGCATCTACTTTAAAAACATGTGCTAAAGAGCCTACAATAGCTGTCCCAACACTTATCGCCACAAAAAATGAATATCCTATAATCAATATACCCCATGGCACTTCTCTACTTATGCCATAAGACTCTTCTTGTCCATGTGTAAATACTTGAATAATTCCGTATATACCAACTGCTGCGACAAGAAAAGAAAAAACCAACCAAATACTCATGGATTTTTTCTGTACTATACTTGCACTCATACTTCCTCCTTTAGAGAGTTTATTATTTGTTGTGCAGTATTTATTGCGTATTTAAAATATTTTATATCAGAAGCTTTATCTAAAGAGTTAGCAAAATCATTTAACCAAGATAAAAACTTGACAAACTCATCAATCTCTTTAAACTTCTTTTCTTCTTGTAAAATAGCAACGAATACTAACATCAAGGATATATGGTCAACTGGTTTTCCAACTAAAACCTCATCAAACTTATATCCACATTTTTCATAAAATTTTTTTATTTTTGAAGATGATAATCCAGACATTTTTCCATCAAGCCACCAAGATGCATATGGAACACACTTTAGTTTTGTAGCACTCATGGAAAAAACAGATATATACTCAGATTGAATATACTCTAAATCAAACTTTCTAAAATGTTCGCCTAAAAGTAATTCTAATGTATCTAGTTTTTGTATATATCTTTCATCTGGATAATCCAAGATATCTGCACACAGATAAAGTACAGATATCTTATCTTCATATGATAGTTTTTTCACTATCTATTTTTTGTCAAGCTTTCTTTTTGGCCATCTTGTATAATCAGCCATAGAACCAGCATATACTCTATTATCTCCATCTTTCATACCAATTATATACTTTTGAACAAACCAGCCACCAGCAGCTAAGTGTCCTGTGTTACAGTACCAAATAACTGGTTTAGTCGCATCAATACCTGCTTTTTTGTATTCAGCCAATACTTGTGCTTTATCCCCAACATAGTAAACGCCATCTTTTTTAGCAGCAAGAACTTTTATATGCATCGCTTTTGCACCTGGAAGATGTCCCTCTTTAGCACGTCTAGGATCTTTTGCTGTACCATACCAATGAGAACCTTTTTTTGTATTTTTTGTACTCTCCTGCTTACCATTTGTATCTACAGTTTGATAAGCCCCAGTCCATACTGCTTCATCTACATCTTCACCGGTTGCAATAACACCTTGGTTAAACTTTGTAATTTTATAATTACCTTTTTTAACTTTTGTTTTTTTAGTTTCTACTGCTCCACCAGCTTTTTTCCAACCAGCAAATCCACCATTAAGCATAGCAGCTTTATCAAAACCATAATACTCTACAGTATACATTGCAAGTGCAGCATCTCTAAAATCTTTAGCTTTTGTTCCACCAGCATAAAAGACAATAACACTATCTTTGTTAACACCACTTTTTTTCAAAGTTCTCTCAACAGTAAGAGGAGCTCCAATATAACCAGGTATCCCTTTTTTTGTAATCTTACTATAATATCTGCTCTCTCTAAAATCTTTACCTTTCCAAGAGACAGCACCTTTTACATGCCCTTTTTTATAGCCCTTTTTCCTAACATCAATAACAACTAAGTTCTTATCGCCTAAATTAGCTTTCAACCAAGCGGCATCAACAAGATGATTAGCTGGAAGATCTAATGCCATAGCTGACATAGATAATACTGCGCCTATTACAACTGTACCTAAAACTTTTTTCATTTCACACTCCTAATGTAAATTTAAAAGTATTGTACAATTTAGAAATAACTTTAACGTAATAAAATGAAGTTTAAATTTAAGAATTTTTTAAGATATAGGTAAATTTACTACCTTTTCCTACTTCTGAGCTAACCTCTACTTTTATATTATATTTTTTACATACCTCTTTTACTATACTAAGACCCATTCCAAAGCCACCTTTGATTTCATCTCCCCGATAATACCTGACAAAGATTTTAGAAATATCCTCTATACCCCTTCCTTCATCTTCAAAGCTAAGGTAAATAGCATCTTTTACTTTTTTTAGAACAATAGTTATAGTAGTTTTCTCTTTAGAATACTTAATTGCATTTGATATATTATTATCTATAAGTCTTTGTAGTTCAATCCGATTAAAAGGATATTCTAT
>CAZIAJ010000135.1:1347-5649 GCA_964537565.1 uncultured Sulfurospirillum sp. | reverse complement strand
TAAGAGTTTATTACGCCTATTTCTTATGGACTCTTCTATTTCTGCACTTAATTTAATATCATATTTTTTCATAAATGTTACTTTTAGTTAGATTTTTGTATTATACCAAAATAAAAACGTTACTAAAACGTGGTTTATTGTTTGTATAATTATTAATAAGCTTGTATATGATAATACAAGCAAATTAATATCAAAGGTTTATTATGAAAGTTAAATTTGTATTAGCAGCTTGTGTAGTTGCACTGCCGTTAGTAAGTGTTGCAGTTACGCTTGAAGAAACTGTTAAAGAGGTATTAAGTACTAACCCTCAAGTTTTAGAGCGTATAAGCTATTTTCGTTCAGTAAAACAAGATGTCGGTATTGCAGAGTCTGGATACTATCCAAAAATTGATATTGTAGCAGGTATCGGAAGAGAAAAAACCAAAAATAGTTCAACATTATATAAAAGTAAATACCTTGATAGAGAAGAAGTAGGTATTGTTTTAAGTCAAAATATTTTTGAAGGTTTTGGGACACAAAGTGATGTTAATAAGCAATTATATAGAGTAAGCTCAGCAGCATATAGTGTTATAGAAAAAGCAAATAAAATTTCTCTAGATATGGTAGAAGTTTATACTGAGCTTTTAAAACAAAAAGGCTTATTAAACGCTGCGGAAGCTAATATTGAAACACATAAAAAAATAAATGCAAAAATTCAAGAGAGAATTGATTCAGGAGTTGGAGCAAATTCTGAGATTGAACAGAGTTCAAGTCGTTTGGCACTTGCTGAGTCTAATTATGTAGTTCAAATGAATAACTATGAAGATGCCGTAAGTAATTTTATTAAAATTTATGGGTCTTTTGTTCATCCAGATGATTTAGAAGAACCAAAACAATTTTCTAATTTACCTACAACAAAAAGTGAGGCTATA
The DNA here is from genome assembly GCA_964537565.1 of uncultured Sulfurospirillum sp. Classification (GTDB taxonomy): domain Bacteria; phylum Campylobacterota; class Campylobacteria; order Campylobacterales; family Sulfurospirillaceae; genus Sulfurospirillum_A. The sequence goes on along the minus strand of CAZIAJ010000135.1, from coordinate 4,738 downwards.
GCAGAAGCAAGTAAACTAAATCCTTCTTTAAGAGTACAAAGAGCAAATATAAAAGTAGCAAAAAATAATTATAATATAACAAAAAAAGAGTTTTACCCAAGATTTGATATAGAAGCCAGACAAGATTGGAATCGTAATATAGGTGGAGTCAATGGAAGAGATGATTCAGCTTCAATAATGTTAAAACTAAGATACAATCTTTACAATGGTAATGCAGATATTGCAAATAAACAAAAAAGTATTAGTGCTATGCATCAAGAATTGAGATCTTTAGAGGATCTTCAAAGAAGAGTAGAAGAGAGTATTAGATTATCATGGATGGCATATACAACTTTAGAAAAGCAAATAGGTTATTTAGAAAAACATAAAGAATTAACTGCAAAAACACTTGCTTCATATACAGAAGAGTTTAATTTAGGACGAAGAACATTATTAGATATACTGGATACAGAAGAAGAGATGTATTCCGCTGAGAGAGAGTTATCTGTTGCAAAATATGATTATATATTGGCACAGTATAGAATTGCAGAGAGTATAGGAGTATTGTCATCAACGATGGATTCTACTTTTGTAAATATGGTAGGTCTAGGAGATGATACAAATTCAAAAGCAGAAATAGTTGATAATATATTAAAAGATGAGTCAAAATAGTATATGAGAGATACGCTACATGTAGACCCTTTATTGCAGTGTTTGGTTATAATAACAAAATTAAACAATAAACCTTTTACAGCTGAGTCTCTTATCGAAGGGCTACCAACAGAAAAAGGAGAAGCTGCTCCAGAACTTTTTTCATTGGAAAAACCAAAGTCTGGTTTTTCTAGAGCAGCAAAAAGAGCAGGCTTCTCTTCAAAATTGGTAAAAAGAGAGATTAAAGAAATATCTGCACTTGTTCTACCTTGTATTTTATTGTTAAAAGATAATAAAGCTTGTATTCTTGATGAATTTGATGTTGGAAAAAAACATGCAAAAATAATCCTTCCAGATTATGAAGAGGGTGAGGTATGGGTAAAAGTAGAAGAACTAAATGAAGAGTATTTAGGTCATGCATTTTACCTTAAAAAAGAGTATAGACATGAAGAGAAAGAAGATTTTGTTCTTGATAATTCAAAATCTCATTGGTTTTGGGGTACTTTGTGGAAATCAAAAAAAATTTATACTGATGTTATATTTGCTTCATTAGTTATAAATATTTTTGTGTTAGCTAGTCCTCTGTTTACAATGAATGTTTATGATAGAGTTGTTCCAAACAATGCTACAGATACGCTTTGGGTTTTGGCTATAGGTGTTGCTGTTATTTATATTCTTGATACAATTTTAAAATTTATTAGGTCATATTTTTTAGAAGTTGCCGGTAAAAAGAGTGATATCATTATGTCCTCAATAATTTTTGAGAGAGTTATGGGGCTAAATATGGCAGTACGCCCAAAATCTGTAGGCTCATTTGCCAATAATCTTAAAGAGTTTGAAAGTATAAGAGGTTTTTTTACTTCAACTACTGTTGCTACTATCATAGACTTACCTTTTATATTTATATTTTTATTTGTTATAAAGCTTATTGCAGGTCAAATTGTTTGGGTTCCTATAGGAATTATGGTTGCAATTTTTATATATACTTTATTTGTAAAAGGACCATTAAATAGAAGTATAGAGAGTTCATATGCAGCAGCAGCACATAAAAATTCTGTTCTTATAGAATCGCTGAGTAATATAGAAACTATAAAAACTATGGGGGCAAGTGGAAGTGCGCAGTATCAATGGGAAGAAGCTAGTGGCGAGATAGCAAATAGAGGTTTAAAAACTAGAATTTTATCTAATTCTGTTTCTACTATGACAGCTTTTTTTATTCAGCTTAATTCTGTTGCAGTTATAGTTTATGGAGTATATCTTATTCAAGAGATGGAACTTACTATGGGGGGACTTATAGCAACTGTTATTTTATCTGCTCGTGCAATTTCTCCATTAGGTCAAGTAGCTTCACTTGTAGCAAATTATGAACATACAAAAACTGCATATAAAAATCTTAATGATATTATGAAAATGCCAGTTGATAGACCAGAAGGAAAAGAGTTTATACGAAGAGATGAATTCAATGGATTTATAGAGTTTCAAAATGTTACTTTTTCATATCCTGAAGAAGAAAAAAAGGCTTTAGATGATGTATCTTTTAAGATACATCCAGGAGAAAAAATAGGAATTGCAGGTAAGATTGGATCTGGTAAAACAACTTTAGAAAAGCTTATACTAGGACTGTATAAACCTAGTAGTGGTACTATACTTATAGATGGAATTGATATTAGCCAAATAGATCCAGCAGATTTAAGAAAAAATATAGGATATGTTCCACAAGATGTGAATCTTTTTAGAGGAAGTGTAAAAAATAATATAATATATAAAGCTCCATATGTAAATGATGAGCAGATGATAAAAGCATCGAAACTTGCAGGTGTTGATGACTTTGTAAAACTACATCCAAAAGGCTATGATATGCCAGTAGGTGAGCGTGGTGATGGTCTTAGTGGTGGTCAAAAACAAGCTATTGCGATAGCTAGGGCATTTTTACTTGATGCTCCCATTGTTCTTTTAGATGAGCCAACAAACTCAGTTGACAATGTTATGGAGTCAAAAATAAGAGCAAATTTAGCAAAAAACCTTGTTGATAAAACAACAATATTAATAACTCACAAAAGTACAATCTTATCATTAGTAGATAGACTTATAATTTTAGATAATGGAAAGCTAGTAATAGATGGTAAAAGAGATGAAGTTCTTAAAAAGCTAAATGCTCCTACAAAAATGGTAAGAAATATAGATGGAAAATAATAAAAAGTTTAAAAAAGTACCATTAAGAGATATAAAAAAAGGAAAGTATTATAAACAAGCAGATTTAGAGTATATGAAATCTCTTAGTTCAGCAGTTTTAGAAAAATCTACAATGGGATCAAGATTGATACTATGGGTTATTGTATTATCCATAGGTTGGATTATTTTATGGGCAGATAATGCAAGTATTGATGAGATAGCAAGGGGTAGTGGAAAGGTTATACCAACTCATAAAATTCAAGTTGTACAAAACCTTGAAGGAGGTATTGTATCTAAAGTTTTTGTTAAAGAAGGAGATATAGTTAAAGTAGATCAACCACTTTTAAAACTACAAGATATTCGTTTTTCAAGTTCTTTTGAAGAGAATAATATAAAAATAAATGAGTTAGAAGCGAAAATGGTGCGACTAAATGCTGAAGCTCATGATAAACCTTTTATAATACCTAAACATATAGATAAAAAATTTAAAATTTTGTTAAAAGATGAAGAAAGTTTATATTATTCAGATATATCCCAATTGAAAAGCTCCTTAGATGTTATTGCTTCTCAATTAAATCAGAGAAAAAAT
>CAZIAJ010000135.1:0-1337 GCA_964537565.1 uncultured Sulfurospirillum sp. | reverse complement strand
AGAAGAAGAGATAACAATGAAAAAACCACTTGTTAAAAGAGGTATTGTTCCTGATATTGATTTTATAACATTAAAAAGAGAGAAAAATGATATAGAAGGAAATTTAGAAGCTGCTACACTTTCAATACCAAGAATAAACTCAACCATAAATGAGTCAAAGAAAAAATATGAAGAAATTAAAAAAATATTTCAAAATAAGGCTAAAAAAGAATTTAATGAAGTAAAAGCAGAACTTTCTAGGACAAAAGAGTCTATAAATGCCCTTGGTGATAGAGTATATAGAACTGTAGTACGTTCACCAGTATCAGGTACAATAAAACAGCTTTTTGTAAATACAAGAGGTGGTGTTATAAAACCTGGTATGGATATTGTAGAGATTGTACCAAATGAAGATAGTTTACTCATAGAAGCAAAAATGAAGCCATCTGATATCGCCTTTTTACATGTTGGGCAAAAAGCTATTATAAAACTTACTGCTTATGATTTTTCAATATATGGTGGACTTCAAGGTGAAGTGGTTCATATTGGAGCAGATACAATTACTGATGAAGATGGAAAAACTTTCTATATTATACATGTAAAGGCAAAAAAAGATTATATTGAGTACAAAAAGAAAAAGCTTTATGTTAAAGTTGGTATGGTAACAAGAGTAGATGTACTTACCGGAAAAAAGACAGTGTTAGATTATCTTCTAAAGCCTATACTTAAGGCAAAAAATCAAGCTTTGAGGGAAAGATAATGAAAACAATATTTCTTTGTAGTAAATCAAAGAGTTTGATAGAGCATTGGAAAGAATCTATTATTGATGTATATTTAGACGTTATAGTAGTTACAAGTGAAAATGGATTAGTTAAATCATTGGAAAATAATTCTGAATCTATAATCTTGCTTGATTCAAACTTTTTTACGAATGTTAAAGCTTATTTGTATTCTATTATTGATTCTTTTCCAAACGTAAGTATAATATTTATGGATGATTGCCCATCGTTTAAAATAGGCAAAGAGCTGCTACCATTTGGAATAAAAGGTTATGCTAATAGTAGACTTTCATCTGTACATTTACTTCAGGCTTTGGGAATTGTAAATGATGGTAAGATGTGGTTATATCCTGAGTTTATACAAAAGCTAATTAAAGAGGCTTCAATTGGACCAAAGTTAGAAGAAAATAAAAATGTAGATTCTCTTACAAGTAAAGAGAGGCAAATATCACTTTTGGTTTCTAGAGGATGTAGCAATAAAGTTATAGCATATAAGCTAGATATAGCTGAAGCAACTGTAAAAGTTCATCTTCGTAAAATTTTTCGTAAATTGTATGTTACTGATAGATTATCTTTAGC
>CAZIAJ010000134.1:0-5726 GCA_964537565.1 uncultured Sulfurospirillum sp. | reverse complement strand
GAGATCTACACAAGGAGTATCGTCGGCAGCGTCAGATGTGTATAAGAGACAGTACCTATATATTTTTTAGTTGTTATATGTGGTTTTACAGAAGGGTTTATAAGTACAGTTTTGATATTAAATTTGTTTGCTAGGTATGTAGCATAATATCCACCTATAGAGCTAGCTATAATAGCTGTTATGTTCTCTTCTTTTATTATATTTTCCATTTGCTTGATTGCTACACTAGGAATATGTGAGTGATCACTAGAAATAAGCTCACTATTGAAATAGTTTTTCAATAGTGTAGCTATATAAGAATCGTGAGTAGTTCTAAACCCATGTATATACAGTATCAATAGTCTATAACTGGTATTGCATTTATAAGTTTTTTTGTATAGTCATGTTTTGGATGTGTAAATATAGTATCAACATCTGCATTTTCAACAATATTACCAAAATACATAACAACAATTCTGTCTGATATATGTTCAACTACACTTAAATCATGCGAGATAAAAATATAAGTTAGATTAAACTCTTCTTGTAAATCAAGAAGAAGATTTAAAACTTGAGCTTGTATAGAAACATCTAAAGCACTTACAGGCTCATCACATACAATTACTTCAGGATTTAAGGCTAGTGCTCGTGCTATGCCTATTCTTTGTCTTTGTCCACCAGAAAATTGATGAGGGTATCTACTGTACCATTCAGGAAGCATTCCTACTTTTTCCATAAGGTATAGTACTCTCTCTTTTATATCTTTATCACTCATCTTAGTATTTAGTTTGAGTGGCTCTCCTATAATTTCTCCAACTTTCCATCTAGGGTTTAGAGATGAATAAGGGTCTTGAAATATAATTTGTACTTTTTTTCTATACTCTCTTAGTTCTTCACCCTCTATTTTTGTAATATCTTTACCTTCAAATAAAATTGTACCATCTGTTGGTTCTTCTATCTTTAGCATTAGCTTTGCTGTAGTTGATTTTCCACAACCACTCTCACCAACTATACTTAAAATTTCGCCTTTTTTGACTTCAAATGAGATATCCTCTACTGCTTTAATTATCTTTGGTTTTTTAAATAAGCCTAAACTTATTTCATAATATTTTTTAAGATTATTTATCTTAAAAACTATATCACTCATCTTATCTCCTTTGGAAATGATAGATAATCAACACTATCATCAACTGTATCAAGTTTAGCTTTTCTTTTAGTAATCCCTGGAGTAGGTATAGAGTGTAATAACGCCTTCGTATAAGGGTGTCTAGGGTTAGTAAAGAGCTCTTTTGCACTTGCTTTTTCTACTATATGACCTTTGTACATAACTATAACTTCATCAGCAACTTTTGATACAACTCCTAAATCATGAGTGATAAAAAGTATTGATGTGCCTTTTTTCTCTTGTAGTTTGTTCATAAGTTCTAAAACTTGTGCTTGTATCGTTACGTCTAACGCAGTTGTAGGTTCATCTGCAATAAGTAGTTTTGGCTCACATGCCATAGCAATAGCTATCATAACTCGTTGCCTTTGCCCTCCACTTAGCTTAAAAGGGTACTCACCATATTTTTCTCTTGGATCTGGTATACCAACAAGATCAAGTGAATCAACAACTTTTTCAAATCTCTCTTTTTTACTTAAGTGTTTTTGGTGAAGTTTCAATGCTTCATCAATTTGATAACCAACAGTATAAGATGGATTTAGAGATGTCATAGGCTCTTGAAATATCATAGATACATCTCTTCCCCTAACTTTTCTCATCTCATTTTCTTGTAGTTTTAAAAAGTCAGTTCCTTCAAAGATGATTTCACCACCAACAATCTTACCTGGTTCATCAATAAGCCCCATGATAGACAGAGATGTTATACTCTTTCCACTACCACTTTCTCCAACGATACATACTGTTTTCCCTTTGGGAATTTCAAAACTAACATTATCTACAGCTTTATTTACACCAGCATCTGAATAAAAATATGTTTTTAAATTTTTTACTTCTAAGAGGTTCATTATTTATCCTTTAGCTTAGGATCTAAAACATCCATAAGTCCATCACCCATTAGGTTAAATCCTAAAACTGTAAAAAAGATAGCCAAACCAGGATAAAATATCATCCAAGGAGCTGTCATAATAAATTGAAGTGAATCACTAAGCATTGCTCCCCACTCTGGTGTAGGTGGTTGAGCGCCAAGTCCTAAGAAACTAAGTCCTGCTGATTCTAAAACAGCAGAAGCAAAACCCATAGTAGATTGTACTATGATAGGAGATGCTGCATTTGGAAGTATGACTTTAAACATTAGTCTCATGTTGGATGAGCCATTGATGCGACTTGCTATTACATACTCTTTTTCTCTCTCAGCTAAAACAGAAGCTCTCACAACTCTAGCATAAGTAGGGATACCTACAATACCGATGGCAATCATAGCATTTATTAGACTAGGCCCTAAGATAGAGACAATTACAATAGCTAATAAAATTGCTGGAATTGCTAACATTATATCTACAATTCTCATGATAAAAAGATCAACCTTTCCACCATAAAATGCAGCTACAAGACCCATAACTAAACCAAAACTAAGTGACATACCAACAGAAATTGCACCTACCATAAGTGATATTCGTGCTCCATATATTATCCTAGAGAATAGGTCTCTTCCAAAGTCATCTGTACCTAAAAAGTGAGAAGCAACTCCACCTTCTTCCCACATTGGTGGGATAAGTCTATCAGCAAGGTTTTGATCAGCAGGAAGATGAGAAGCTATAAAAGGAGCAAATATAGCCATAATAAGTAAGACTAAAACGATAAAAAAGCCTACAACTGCAGATTTATTTTTTTTATACTGCTTTATGAACTCTCTCATTTAACTGTCCCCTTTTCAAGGAAGTAAATTCCATGAAAATTCCTATTACTGAAGCTTTTTGTTCTAAAAGATAAAAAATTATTATTTTTCATTAGCTCAACCTTATCTTTGGGTTAATAACAGCATATAAAAGATCTACTATTAGATTTATAGCTATAAATACGGTTGCAATTATAAGTGTTGCAGATTGGATAACTGGAAAATCTCTTTGATATACAGCATTTACCAACCATTTTCCAATACCTGGCCAAGAGAAAGTTGTCTCTGTCAAAATTGAGCCTGCAAAAAGACTTCCAAACATAAGACCAATGATAGTAACGACTGGCATAAGGGCATTTCTAAGTGCATGAATAGCAACTACTTGAAATCTTGAACACCCCTTTGCACGAGCAGTTTTTATATACTCCTCTTTCATAACTTCTATCATGCTACTTCTTGTCATTCTAGCTATGATTGCCATAGGGATAGTTCCAAGGGCAACAGCAGGAAGTATAAGATGTTTTAGTGCGTCCCAAAAAGCTTCATAATCCTTGACCAAAAGTGAATCAACTAGGTAAAGACCAGTTATATGTTCTATATCAAATTCATATCCAAGTCGCCCAGATACGGGAAGTATACCTAATTTTACTGAGAAAAAATATATCAAAATAAGTCCAAGCCAAAAAACGGGCATAGATACTCCTGCAAGTGCTGCAAACATACTAGTATAATCAAATATAGAGTATCTTTTTATAGCAGATATGATTCCAGCAGCTACTCCTAAAATAGTTGCTATAATCATAGCAAGAGAAGCTAGCTCAATAGTAGCAGGAAAGCGGTCTAAAAATTCATCAAGGACAGGTTCATAACTAGTTGCTGACTTTCCAAAATTACCTTTTGATATATTGGACATATAGATAAAATACTGAGTATATAATGGTTTATCTAGTCCCATTTGTGCCCTTAACTCTTTTACAGATTGTGCATTTGCTTTATCACCTAAAATTGCAACTGCGGGATCGCCAGGGGAGAGGTGGACCATAGAGAACACCATTAGGGTTACGCCAAATAGAGTGGGAACTGTCCACATCAAGCGCTTTAATATATACGAAAACAAAAAAACTCCTAGATTTAAATAAATTTTTAAAATTATTAATAATAACTTTAAAAATTTATTGTTACATGTAAAGGGAAAACCCCTTTACATGTAAAGTTAGTTATTTGTCAAACCAAACTTTATTGAATATTCTTTTACCCATAGGGCTAAGTTTAAAGTTCATTACATTTGATCTTACTGCTTCAACAACTATAGAATTTGCTATAGTTACCCAAGGAGCTTGATCAGCAAATATCTCTTGAGCTTTCATATATAACTTAGTTCTTTCAGCAATATCAGTAGTAGTCTTTGCTTTTGCAACTAAGTCAGAAAATTCTTTGTTTTTCCATGCAGCTCTATTTGAAACAGGGATAGTTGCAGCATGTTCACTAAGAAGAACATCTAAGAAGTTATCTGGATCACCATTATCACCAGTCCATCCAAGAAGTACAGCATCATGCTCTAGTTTTCTACCTTTATCAAGATATGTACCCCAGTCATAACTAACTATTTTAGTTGTAACTCCAACTTTAGCAAGGTCAGCTTGCATAGCTTCAGCTACTTTTCTAGCATTTGGCATATATGGACGAACTACAGGCATAGCCCATAAGTCAAATTTAAGATCAGAATATCCAGCTTCAGCTAAAAGTTTTTTAGCTTTTTCTGGGTTATATTCATAATGCTTGATATTTTTGTTAAATGACCACATTGTTGGAGGTAATGGAGAATCTGCAACTTTACCAAAACCAGCATATATAGCATCTACAATAGCTTTTTTATTAATAGCATAGTTGATAGCACGTCTTACTCTAACATCTTTAAATGCAGGTACTTTGTGGATATTCATGGCAAGATATCCTACGTTTAGTCCTTCTTGTTTGATAAGCTTTATATTTTTATCAGCTTCAAGCTTAGCAATCTCTTCAGGATTTGGAAAATCCATAACATGAATAGATCCTACTTTAAGTTCAGCTGCTCTAACAGAAGAGTTAGGGATAACTTTTAAGATAAGTTTTTTAAGATAAGGTTTACCATTCCAGTAGTCTTCATTTGCAGTAAATATGATTTTATCATCTTTTACCCACTTTTGAAATACAAATGGCCCAGTTCCTACAGGAAATCTAGATAATTTATCTTCTTTACCATCTTTTAAAAGACTAAAGGCATAATCTTTAGATAAAATAGATGCAAAGTCCATAGCCATATTTGATAAAAATGGAGCTTCTTTTTTGTTTAGAGTAATTTTAACAGTATATAGGTCTGTTTTTTCTATACTCTTAACAATCTTACTCATATCCATAAATCCCCAATACTTATAAGAGCCACCTACTTTAAAAAATGGGTGATCTTTTTTGAATTGTCTATTTAGAGAGAAAAGAACATCATCTGCTGTAAATTGAACTTTTTTCTTAAAGAATTTTGTTGGATGAAAGTATACATCTTTTCTTAAGTGAAAAATGTAAGTTAAACCATCTTCTGAAATATCCCAAGAAGTAGCTAATGCTGGTTCTATTTCTGTTGTTCCAAGTTTAAATTGCACTAATGTGTCATAAACTTGCTTTGAACCATAAAAGCTCTCTCCATCTGTTGCATGTGATGGGTCAAGAGAAACTGAGTCGCCACTTCTACCAAAAACTAAAGTTCCACCATATTTTGGTGCAGCGTACATTAATGTTGTTAAAAACAACAAAGTCATAATGAGTAATTTTCTCATAAAATACCTCCAATTAAATTTTTTAGACCTATACTTTAGCATAACAAATATTATAATTGCAACATAAAATACGGAGAATTGTAATGAAAGAACGTAAAAC
>CAZIAJ010000133.1:0-5729 GCA_964537565.1 uncultured Sulfurospirillum sp. | reverse complement strand
TTGTTTTAAACTATTTATCGGTATAATTCGATAATATTTTACAAATAAATAAAAATCCTTTATACTTCTCAACCAAGGAGTTTTTATGATACAAGGATTAATATTAGTAGCTTTTTTTTCGACTATTGCAACTTATATATCTAATTTTCTAGGAGGCTTAAGCCCTCTTATCATAGGTATAGTTATGGGCATGATTTATGCAAACACTTTTAGACATAAACTTCCAAAAAGTTTTGAATCAGGTATAGTATTTTCAACAAAAACAGTTCTTAGAGGAGCGATTATATTTTATGGATTTAGACTCACTTTTCAAGATATTTTTGAAGTAGGAATCTCTGGTATGCTAGTTAGCACCCTTATAGTCACACTTACATTTATAATAGGTTACTTTGTAGGAACAAAAATCTTAAAGATGGATAGAGATACAACTATATTGACAACTGCGGGAAGCTCTATTTGTGGAGCTGCTGCAATCCTTGCAACTGAACCAGTTGTAAAAGGGGAAGCTTACAAAACTGCTATTGCAGTCTCAACAGTTGTTCTTTTTGGAACACTTAGTATGTTTTTATATCCATTTTTATATAAATCTGGCTTTATCTCACTCTCTCCTGAAGGTATGGGTATATACATAGGTGGAACTCTTCATGAAGTAGCTCACGTTGTTGGAGCAGGAAGTGCCATAAGCCAAGAAGTAGCAAACAGTGCAGTCATAGTCAAGATGATAAGAGTTATGTTATTGGCTCCATTTTTGATAATCCTTAGTTTTTGGCTATCTAAAAAAGCTACAACCAAAGAGAAACAAAAAATCACTATTCCATGGTTTGCTGTGTGGTTTATAATTGTTGCAGGATTTAACTCTCTTGCTCTCTTACCTACAAGTTTAATTCAAAACATAAACACACTTGATACATTTGCCCTAACTATGGCAATGAGTGCTCTTGGTATGCAAACCAATTTTAAAAAATTTAAACAAGCTGGATTAAAACCAATATATTTAGCTTCTATCTTATTTATATGGCTTGTTTTTGGAGGATTTTATATAACAAAATTTGCTATGATGCTTTAATATATTTAGTGACTTTTTCATAATGTTTTATGCTATATTTAAGTAATAACCATGTACTATACCTATAAATTTACAAAAGGACAAATATGAAAAAATTGATTATTGCAATGATAATTATTGCTTTATCTACAACTCTAAATGCAACGGAAAAAAAAGGCTTAGAGAGTCTTACTCCTGAACTCAGAACTCTTCTATCAAAAGAGATGATTGCTGTAGAAAGTGGAATGAAAAAAATATTTTCAAGCATGATAGCAGGAAAGTATGAAGAAGTCTCAACAACTGCTGCACAAATTAAAAAGAGCTTCATACTAAAACAAAATCTTACCAAATCACAAAAGATGGAGTTAAAAAACAAACTTCCAAAAGAATTTTTAGAGACAGATCAAGGTTTTCATATTGATGCTGGTGATCTTTCAGAAGCTGCAGAATTAGAAGATGTTGCTTTGATGAGTTTTTATATTTCAAAAATGACAAATACTTGTATCAAATGTCATTCATCATTTGCAAAAAGTAGATTTCCAGACTTTAATTAAAATTATTGACTGTAGCGAATAGGCACATAAAAGTCTAATTCAAACTTTTCATCTTTCCTTATAAAATGGTTCTTGTGATAAAGAGCCATAGAGGGGAGATGAACTTTTTCATATTTTGAATTTGGTAACCATTCATAATAAATATAATCCATATACTTCATCAAATCTCCATATTTCCCATTTAGTCTAAATTTTGCACAAAAGATACGAGGTATCTTCATAACTCCTATTTTTCCATTACCAAAATATATAAAATCATCATTAAGCTCTAAGCATGCCACATAATGACAATCTTCTTTTTTAACTATGTTAGGATTAGAGTGATGAAGTCCTATCATAGGCATTTTTGAAAAATCCAAATTAGTAGACATAGTCCACTCTTCCATCCTCTGCCATGCTTCTTTTATGCTTCTATTGTATCCACGATGTCGTACATAAGCAACTCTTCTTTTTTCAACATAAGCAATCTCTACATGTAAAGAATTTATGGTTTCTATCTTTTGGGTTACATGTAAAGGAGTATCTATCTCTCTCCATTTACTAGGAGTGCACCCAAAATACTCTTTAAATGCATGAGTAAAAGATGAATTTGATACAAAACCTACCTCACTAAATATCTCATTTATAGTTGAATTTGGATTAAACAGTAGAGCATTTGCACAGTGTTCTAGTCTTACTCTTCTTATGTAGGCATAAACACTCTCTCCCACAATCTTTTTAAAAACTCTATTAAAGTGAAAAGGTGACATAGATGCACTTTTCGACAAACTATCTATACTATGTTTAGCAGAAATATCAAAATGAATTTGAAATAAAATCTCGTTTATTCTTTGATTATGGTCATTTTTTGTAATCTTTTTCATATATCTGACCTTATCCACCATCTATTTTTACCCGAAGGGTGGTTTATATTATAGCACGTTTCGACAAATAAATAGCAATTTATTATATAGATAAATTATTTATATATAGATAAAATCATACAAAGGATAAAATATGCAAAAATTTGCAAAACGTGTACAAAATGCCCCAAGGTCATTTACAAGAAAAATTCTAGATGTTATAAGTGCCAAAGATATTATCTCACTAGCAGGTGGACTCCCTGATGAGACACTTTTCCCTCATGAGCTAATAAAAAAAGAGATAAATTACTCTCTTGATAATCTTCCAAGAACTATGTACCAATATAGCCAAGCTCAAGGAACTATTGAACTTAGGCGTGAATTGGCAAATAATTATACAAACTCAACAGAAGAACAGATATTGATTACAACAGGCTCTCAACAAGGCTTGGATATACTTTGTAAAGCTTTTATAGATAAAGGAGATACTATTATAGTTGAAGCTCCTAGCTATTTAGCAGCACTTAACCTTTTTGCTCTTTACGATGCAAATATAGTAGAAGTTTCTCTCTCATCTAAAGGGGTAAATACTAAAGAACTCGAAGAGCTTTTTAAAAGTAAAAAACCAAAGTTTTTTTATACCATTCCTACTTTTCAAAATCCAACTGGATGGAGTTGGGAAGATAAATGCAAAATAGAAGTTGCTAGATTGGCTAAAAAATATGATGTTATTATCATTGAGGATAGCCCATATAATGCACTACAATACGAAAAATGTAGTAAATTAGGATTTGAAGAATTACTTCCTAATTTATCTGTAAACCTTGGTACTTTTTCAAAAACCTTAGTACCAGATTTTAGACTTGGTTGGATGAGAGCTAATGAAAAGTTTTTAAAAGTATTTCAAAGTATGAAAGAGAATAGTGACTTACAAAGTCCTAAATTTTTTCAATATATAGTTGCAAATATGATAAAAGATGGAAATTTACCTCTACATGTAAATGCTTTAATAAAAAACTATCAATTAAAAAGAGATACTATGGCAACAGCTCTTAAAAAAGAGTTTGGTGAAGAAATAAAGTTTGAAATACCAAAAGGTGGTATGTTTTTCTGGATTAAATTTGATAAACATATAGATAGCATGAAACTTTTTAATCTTGCTATCAAAGAAGGTGTAGCATATGTCCCAGGAAGTGTATTTTTTAAAGATCATACACCAACATCTTATGCAAGACTAAACTTTACAAATCCTACATGTGAAGATATAATAACAGGTATACAAAGATTAAAAAAAGCACTAAAAGAGTATAATGTCAATTATGAATAAAAACAACCCTATGCACGGTATAAAACTACAACAAATAGTAGAAGACTTAGAAAAACACTTTGGATGGGAGGAGCTTGACAGGCGTATGAAAATGAACTGTTTTGCGTCTAATCCATCTGTAAAATCTACCCTAAAATTTCTTAGAAAAACACCTTGGGCTAGGGAAAAAGTTGAAAAGCTTTGGCTTAAAGAGATTAAAAGTATTGTACAATAATGATATGAAAATATTATTATTTTTACTTTTAATAGCACAACAGTCTTTTGCCGATAAACTTCAAATAACATATATTGAACATCCTCCATATTACTATACAAAAGATAATACTGCACATGGATATTTATACCGAAAAGTTGAGCAAATTTGTAAAGATGCAAAAATAGAAGCTACTTTTTTCTCTTTGCCAGTTAAACGAGCAATTAGAAAAGTAAAACTTGCAAATAAGCAAAACTGCTCTATAGGATGGTTTAAAACACATAAAAGAGAAAAATTTGCAAATTTTTCTCTGCCTATCTATCAAAATAGACCACTAGTAGTTATAAAAAAGAAAAAAAATATCCATAAATTTAAAAAATATCATTTATTAAAAGATATTTTTTTAGATAAAACTCTTACAACTATAATGATAGATGGATTTTCCTATGGCTCTATTGTTGATAAGATTATTAAAGAAAATCATCCAATAGTTTATACATTTACAGGGAATCAAAAACAACTTATAAAAATGTTAGCAAAAGATAGAATGACTTACTTTTTAGTTGCTCCAGAGGAAATTTTTACTCTTTTGAAAACAAATGGTTTAAATCCAAATGATTTTGTAAGTTTTAAACTAGATGATATTCCTATTGGAAATAAAAGATATCTTATGTGTAGTAAAAATACGCCACAAGCTACTATGAACAAGCTCAATAACTCTATTAAAAAACTTATTGATTTATCCTCTTTTTAAATCTAAAACTTCATCAATACTGCTAAAAGAGTATTTTTTATACTCCTTATTTTTTGTAATAATAGCATATACTGCCATACGATCAGCAAGTTCATTGCCTTCTACTCCAGCATGACCTTTTACATGTTTTATCACAATCTTCTCTTTTAGCTCTTCATAAAGAGTATGTGTTTTTTTTATTATTTCAAGATTTCTAATCTCTCCACCTTTCTTTTTCCAACCCTTAGACTTCCAGCCATATGCCCAGTTTGTAATACATTCAATGCTATATTTAGAATCCGAACATATTTCAATTTTACTTTGACAATTTACATTAGCACTTATTTCAAGTGCTTTAAAGAGTGCATTTAACTCTGCTGTATTATTTGTTCCCTCTTTTACATACTCTCCATATATTAGAGTTGGAAACTCTTTACCTTCATATAAAGCAAGTCCGCTTCCAGATTCACCAGGATTACCAGAACATGCTCCATCACAAAATATTTTTAACTTTTTTCTATTTACCATATTAATCTTTTATCTCATACTTTATTAGTCTGTTTATTAACTCTCTTGTCTCATCTACATCAAAAAAAAGATTTCTATTAAGCTCGTTTGCAAATCTTTTTAAAAGTGCTGTTTTTCTCTGCTTTAAAAGTGGCTTATCATCCAAAAATCTTGAGAGTTCTTTATCCATAATACGCTTATACTCTTCAAAAATTTCATCTTGTTTTTGAGCTTTACTTTTTGATGCTACTTTTGGTTTGGGTTTTAATATAAGATACAAAAAACCAAGCATTATAAGGATAATAAGATATTCCAAAAAAACTCCTTTATATAAATTTTATCACAAAAATCATAAAAATAGTGTACAATAACAAATGCAAATTAAAAATAGAATAAAAATTAGTTTTTTAACAATTATATTACTCGTATTAGTTATGGCAATTGTTAGTGTCACCGTAACTTTTCAAATAAGAAAAAACTCATTTTTAAACAATCAAATTTCTAAAATCATACTACTACAAGAAGTAA
>CAZIAJ010000132.1:0-5761 GCA_964537565.1 uncultured Sulfurospirillum sp. | reverse complement strand
CTTATAAATCTTGCCTTCTCTATTAAAAATAGGTTGATAATATGGTATAACTCTGTCATTATCAAGAGCATCTTTCATGATTTTTACATATTTTACTTTCTCTTTGTACTTGTTTTTATTATCCATACTATGAAGATAACAAGCAAAATCTTTTTCAGCTTTTTTTGCATACTCTAAAGCTATTTGAGCTTTATTGAGTATGTCTTTATCTTCTAAACAAAATCCTATCGTTGAATCTATCACTATACTTTCATCATACTCTTTTAAAAAAATTTCATTAGTTTTTAAAAGAGTTACCATCTCTCTTGCAATTCGCTCATACTTCTCTATATCTAAAACTCCTGAACCTAAAAGTAAAAACTCATCTGAGCCTATCCTAAAAGTTTTCATATTTTCATTATCAGCATAAGTTTTAATCAGTTTAGCTATCTCTTTAAGTACATAATCTCCTATATCTCTACCATAATACTCATTTATCTCACTAAAGGCATCAATATCTACTAAAATTGTTTTGGGATTATCTATATTTTCTATTGTTTTATTAAACATGAGTATATTTGGTAATTCTGTAAGAGTATCTATATATAGCATCTCTTTTAAAACACTATTTTCTAACTCTAATTCTAAACAGTACTCTTTAATGTCAAAATCATCAACATTTGTATGCACATTCTTACCTTTATATTCCACCATTAATAATTATACAATATAAATGATAAGATTACAATTTAACCAATGTAGCTCCAAAACCACCCTGATTTGGTGGAGCATCTTTAAAACTTTCTACACTAGGATGTATTTTAAGAAATTCTCGAACTGCATAAGCGAGTTTTCCTGTTCCTATGCCATGGTATATATGTAGCTCTTCATAGCCATTTATCAAAGCATCAGATATAAACTTATCCAAGTTCTCTACTGCTTCTTCTCCTCGCTGTCCATGAAGGTCTAAAACTACTGTGGAATTTGCATTTTGTTTTGAAATAGTTACTTTTGATTTTGCAATTTTTTTAGGTAAATTACCACTTCTTTTTAGAGTATCAAGAGGTACTCTTAGTATCATTCCATCACACTCTATTGTTGCTTGATTTTTTTTAATACTTTTTAAAACTCCACGTGAGCCACTATATTTAATACTATCTCCTACTTTTAAAGGTATAGGAGTTTGTTCAATCTTGCTTGGTTTATGCGTAGCTTTTTTATATTCGTGAGCTTTATTTAAATGTCGATGTGCTTCTTTTGAGTCTTTTGTTTTGATAGCTTCTTTTGCTTCTTTTATAGCTTTTGTATACTCAAAACTCATTTTGGACTTTAATGCTTCAAGCTCATTTTTATCTGCTTCTCTTTTATCTTGTAAATTTGTTTTTAATCTATCTATATTTTCTAATTCTCTTTCTAATTTATTAGATTGTTCTCTCATCTTAAGTTCTAAGTCTATGTTTTTTTGTATCAATTCATTTAGTTTTTCTTTATCATCACCGTAAACTTCTCTAGCTTCACTTACTAAAGTAGCTGGTACACCATATCTCAAAGCTGTTTCAAAAGCATAGCTTTTTCCAATAGTTCCTTGTAAAAATCCATATGTTGGTCGTTGATTTTCTTCATCATAAATAGCTGCTAAAAGTTCTACTTGCTCATTAGTAGCCAAAAGTGAAGCCAATCTTTTATGGTGAGTAGTTATAACAATCTTCATATCACTTTTTATAAGTTTTTCAATAATAACTTTAAAAAGGCTAGCAGCTTCGTCTGCATCTGTTCCTAGTTCTATCTCATCTACTCCAACAAGAGTCGAGTTTTTTCCAAATAACTTTGCAAACTGAGTCATACGCCCTGCAAAAGTAGAAATATCATTTTTTACATTTTGTGGATCGTCTAATATGGCAAAAAGTTCTTTAAAAGAGCCTATAGTTGATTTACTAGAATCTATCTTCATTGGCAGCAGGTATTTTGCAAGAAAAGCAGCACTCAATATAGACTTAAGGAGCATAGTCTTACCACCAGCATTTACACCAGTTATCATCAAAACCTGTTTTGTAAAATCAAGACTAATAGGTTTTGGATCACCTAAAGCGGGGTGTGAAAACTTCTCAAGCTTTATTACCTTGCTCTTTTTAGGTAAAACAAACTCCATATCTCTCTGTTTTGCAAAGTTCACTCTAGCTTGATATGCATCAAACCTATCAAACTCTCTATTAATATATTTTAAAAAAAATAGAGATTTTGTAAATGTGGTTGATATAGACTTACAATATTGATAAATAAGCTCCTCTTTTTTAGTAAGTAAATCACTCTGTTTTGACTTTAATTTTGTAATGCTATCAGGAGTTACATAAAAAAATCCACTACTACTACGTCCAATTACACTACCTTTGATAACATGATTAAAGCCGCCTCTAAGAAGTAAAGCCTCTTGATTATTTATATAGTGTACTTGTCTATCTACTAAATAAACACTTATTTTCTGTCCGCTCATAGTTCGTCTTAGAGCTTGTCTCATATCTTCTTTTATAAGGTGAAGACTTCTATTGATGGACTCAAAAGTCTCATCAATAGAATCTTTAAATTCACCTTTTTCATCAAAATAATTACATATATCAAGAAGATTTTCTGGTATTACAATTTTTTGCATCCAAGTAGCCAAACTCTCATCTAAAAGTACTTTTTTAAGATATTTAAAATAATTTATTATCTTAACAAAAGCAAATATCTCCTCTTGAGATAGAACTCCACTCTTTTGCATAACTCCAATTGCATGGTCAAGATTTATCAATTCAGGAATTGACTTTATGCCTTGATGATTAAAAAGTTCACGTATTAGTCTATGGTGAAGATGAATATCACCCTCTAAAAAGAGAGGTTTTTTACGTGCGAGATAGTTTTCATAACTACTAATATATTCACTTAAATCAAGTTGAGATAAAAGTTTATACATTAATCTACTTTACATGTAGAGACTCTTACTATAACACCTTCCAAACTTATTTCATCAGCTTTTGGTATAAATGTTTGTGTACCACTAACATATATAAATCTCTCTTTATCTACTGTATACTTGTCACAAATAAGAGTTTTACCTTGTCTAAAAGCATTTACAGTTTCTCTATTTTTTTCTGCAATATTTTCTATACTACTCTCATAAAAATATATGCTAATTACAAATACCGCAGCTATAATGGTTACTATTATCTTCTGGTTTTTTGAAAAAGAATTTTTCTTGCTTACCAATACTAATAAAATCAGCAATACGAAAATAAGAAATAAAACTATCTGCATTAAGCTCCCCTTAGTTGATAGGTTATATCACCAGCACCAAAACCGATAACCAATCCATAATCAAGTTTTTTAGAGTTATCCAAATCTATAAAATCACCTACTCTAGTAAGTTTTGTTATAAATTCAGGGTTATATTTTTTAAACTCGTTTACAAAATCTATATCTCGTTTTGCCTCTCCTGCACTCCAAACAGGCATAATGATAAGTTCGTCAACTCCCTTGAAGCACTCAACAAAACCTTCTAGATTATCTATGGTTCTTGAGTATTTATGTGGTTGCCAAATCGCTGTAATCTTTTTTAAATGAAGTAAATCTGCATAAACTTTGGCTGAACACATAGTAGCTTTTATCTCTGTAGGATGATGACCATAATCATCTATAAGTGCATAACCTTCACTTTTTGTAAGTATATCAAATCTCTTTTTTATACCACGATAATTTTTTATTTTTTCTCTTGTACTCTCTAAATCTATCTCATTTATACTTGCTAATATTGCTAAAGATGCATCAAGAGCAATATGCTCACCAATCCCCCATACTTCAAATCTACCTAAATCTTTGAGTATAAATGAAGTATATGGTTCCCCATTGCGTATAACAGTTTTGAGTTCTGTTATATCACGACTAGGATAAAGACGAATTGCATCCATATCACTAAGCGTACTTAAAAACTCATCTTCAGCATTTATAACTCGTATAGTTGCACTTTTTAAAAATGTTCTATAAGCCTCGTAAAACTTATCATAATCATAATTATAATACTCCATATGCTCAGGCTCTGCATTGGTTACAATCGCTATATAAGGATTTGAATTTAAAAAGCTAGAATCACTCTCATCTGCTTCAAAAATAACATTATTACTGACTTTGTAATACATATTTGTATCAAACTGCTTTGATTCTGCTCCTATAATAACAGAGCCATCAACCATACTAGCCAAAATTGCACTTGTTGTACTTTTCCCATGAGCACCAGCTACTGAAAACACCCTTTTATCTTTTAATATAAAAGGTAGAGCATCTTTTCTTGAAAGAGTAACTATTCCTCTTTTTCTAGCTTCAATTAACTCTACATTATCATCTTTAACAGCAGCTGAGTATATAACTATATCTTGGTTTTTTATACTGCTTTTACAATGAGGAATACAAACTTCTATCCCTTCTTGTTCTAATTTTTTTGTTATTTTTGTCTCTTTGATATCTGAGCCACTTATAACGTAGCCCTCTTTTTTTAAGTATCTTGCAAGTGCTGAAAGCCCTATGCCACCGATACCTACAAAGTGTATGGATTTCATGATAATTCCTCTTTCATAAAATCACTTATACGAGTTAAAACTTCTTTGGTTTTTTCACTATTCTCGACAAGTGCTATTCTTACATAAGCACATCCTATTCCCCCACGTCCTAAGAAACTTCCTGGTAAAACTTTGACATTTTTACTCTTGTAAAGCTTTTTTGTAAACTCTAATTCATCTTTAACTTCTAACCAAACATAAAAAGTCGCATCACTTCTTTTTATACCTAAGATTTCACTTGCAAGCTCTAAATTCTTCTTGTAAACTTCTCTTGATTTTTCTACATGTAACTCATCACTCCAAGCTACTGCTGAAGCCTTTTGAAGTGGTAGAGGAGTTGCTGCACCTACATAAGTTCTGTATTTCATATACTCTTTTAAGATTTTCTCATCTCCAGCTATAAAGCCAGAACGAAGCCCTGGTGCTGAACTTCTTTTTGAGATAGAGTTTATAACTAGTACATTTTTAAAGCTCTCATTATTTACATGTAAAGATGCTTCAAGTAAAGAGACAGGTTTTTCATCGCAGTATAGCTCACTATAACACTCATCATTCATAAGTACAAAATCATACTTCAAAGCGAGTTTAACCCACTCTCCAAGCTCATTTATACTCAATGTTGAGGCAGTAGGGTTGTTTGGAAAGTTTAAAATTACTAAGTTTGTATTTTTAAGTTCTTTTAGTTTAATATCTGGTTTAAAACTATTCTCTTTTGTAAGGTTTAAATAGACTACTTTTGCTCTACATGCCTTAGCTGCTCCTTCATAAATCTGGTAAAAAGGATTTGTATAAGCGATGATAGGCTCTTTTACATCAAAAAGTAAAAACTGTGGAAAGTTAAAGAGAACTTCACGAGTTCCAAAAGTAGGGATTATCTCACTATCTTTTAACTCTACTCCAAAACGCTTTTTTACAAATGAAATCTGAGCATCTTTAAGATAACTCTCTCCAGCAGTTTTTGGATACTTGTTTAACAAGCTAGAACTATTTTTAAGCTCCTCTTGTATAAATAAAGGAGTCTCAAACTGAGGTTCACCAATAGTCAATATAGCAGGTTCAAAGTCTTTTGATGGAATTATATTTTTCAATAATTTAGTAAGTTTTTCAAATGGATATGGTTCAAAGTTCAATCTATATTTCCTATTATATATAATAATCTTAGTTTATCATATATTAGTTTATATTTAGTTAATAGA
>CAZIAJ010000131.1:0-5914 GCA_964537565.1 uncultured Sulfurospirillum sp. | reverse complement strand
GTATTATACTAATATATAGTAATTTACATATAGTATATAAAAATTAGTGTATAATTGCAAAAAAAAATTAGGAATATTATGAATAAAAGTTTAGTTACAGATATAGTTAGTTTTGCTTTGGTAGGGATTTCCTTTCTTGTTGTAGAGCCATATTCAAATGCTGTTTTGTTTACAGGACTATTTGCACTCTCTGGAGCTTTGACAAATCAGATTGCTATTCATATGCTCTTTGAAAAAGTTCCTTTTCTTTATGGTAGTGGTGTAATTCTTCTTCGTTTTAAAGCTTTTAAAACTTCTATAAAAGAACTTATGATGAACCAGTTTTTTACAAAAGAGCAACTCAATGACTTTTTTGCCAAAGAAGAGAAGAAGATAGATTTAACCCCCGTAATAGAAAATGCAGATTTCTCTCCAGCTTATGATGCTCTTACAAAAACCGTGATGGAGTCACAGTTTGGTAGTATGTTGGGTATGTTTGGTGGAGAAAAAGCACTTGAAACTATGCGTGAACCATTTACAAACAAACTAAAAGTTGCAGTAGTTACTATTGCAAATAGTGATTCGTTTAATGACCAAATCAAGCTACACTTGCAAGACTCATCACTTAGCGATGATATGCTCTCTTCTATAGAGACTGTTATAGATGCTAGACTTGAAGAGTTAACACCTGTTATGGTTAAAGAGATAGTACAGACTTTCATGAAAGAGCACTTGGGTTGGCTTGTTGTTTGGGGTGGTTTCTTCGGTGGGCTGATTGGGCTTATATCTTCTTTTATACTTTAAAGTTATTATAGGCGAGGAAGACTAGTTTTTTATGTATGCAACAATCCTATTTTCTAACCAATAAATAGGCTTTAAAACTGTCCCACCGATAAAACCAACATGCCCTCCATGAGGATAAATTTCTAGTTCAATACTGTCTGAAATTTCACTTTTAGTGGGTAAAATTTCTTTAGTCATAAAAGGGTCATCATTGGCATGAATTATAAGTGTTTTAGTATTTATACTTTTTAAGTATTGTTTAGAAGATGAACGTTTATAGTACTCTTTTGCTGTACCAAAACCATGAATTTTTGCTGTATAAGCATCATCAAAAGCCCAAAGCGTTTTTATATTTTTTATACTATTTTCTTCAAGGTTTATTAGGCTTTGCATAGGATGATTTTTATACTTTTTATGTAATGAAGATTTTAGATGCCTAAGTAAATAGCTTTGATAAATTTTAGCAAACCCTTTGTTTATGGTGTTTGCACTTATGTCTAATTGCATTGGGGCACAAACTGATACGGCAGACACCAAAGGTGACTTGTTTCCCCATTCACCTAGAAGTTTTAAAAGCATATTTCCACCCAAAGAGTAGCCTACTGCATGAAGCTTACTGTTTGGGTACTGTTTTACCAAATGCTCTATCCATACTTTTGCATCAGCTGTGTCACCACTATGATATGCTCTTGGCAATCTATTGACTTTTCCAGAACAACCTCTAAAGTGCATTAGCACAGAACTGATACCGGCTTTTTTCAAAGAGTTCATAACTCCTTGGATATATGAAGACCTATATGAACCCTCAAGTCCATGAAAAAGAATAACTATATCTTTTCCATCAGTAGGTGGTTTTTTACACCAAAAACACTCTACAAAATCACCATCATTTAGCTCAAACACTTCCACAGAAGTATTAAGTGCAATTTTTTTGCGAAAAAAAGATGAATAAAGTGTTTGAATATGTCTATTTTTCATTCCATAAGCAGGTTCAAATGTTTTCATCTATTTATTTAGTAACTCTTTTATATCTTTTTCTATTGTTTCAGGTGCAGTTGAAGAACCATATCGCTTTACAATTTTCCCATTTTTATCAACTAAAAATTTAGTAAAATTCCATTTTATGCTTTCTGTCCATAAAAAACCTCTTTTTTCGCCTTTGAGGTACTTATATAATTCATTTGCATTTGGTCCATTTACTGATGTTTTTTCAAATAAATCAAAAGTAATGTTATAGTTTTTTTGACAAAACTTTTTTATCTCTTTATTTGAGCCTTTTTCTTGTTGACCAAACTCATTGGTTGGAAAAGCTAGAATTTTTAAACCATTTTTTTTATACTTTTTATATAACTTTTCAAAGCCTTCATATTGTGGTGTCATGCTACATGTACTTGCAACATTAACGATAAGAAGGACTTTGTTTTTATATGTTGACATTGAAATATTTTTGCCATCTATATTTTTTACTGTAAAATCATAAATTGTCATTTTCACTCCTTGGGTGATATTTTAGCAAAACAAAGTAAAGATTTTGGCATAATATTGATATGAACTACATAGGCTCTAAAAAACACTTATTGGACTTTATAGAAACTACTGTCAAAAAAGAGGTTGGTTTTATTGAAAACAAAGTCTTTTGTGACCTCTTTGCAGGTACTGGAGAAGTTGGAGGACACTTTAAAACAAAAGTCAAAAAAGTCATAGCAAATGACATTGAGCCTTATGCCTACACTCTCATATACAATAAGATTAAAAACTCATCTACTTATGATTTAAATAAAATTGTGTATGAGCCAAAAGAGGGGTTTATCTATAAAAACTATGCTCTAAAACGTAGCTACTTTTCAAAACAAAATGCTAAAAAGATAGATGGACTACGTAAATCAATAGAAAAAAGCTTTACAAGTAAACAGCTTAATGAAGATGAATACTACTTTTGTTTAGCTTCTTTGATTTTTTCGGCTGATAGGGTGGCAAATACTACAGGAGTTTATGGCTCTTATCTTAAAAAGTTAAAGTTTATGGCAAAAAGTGAAATGAAGTTTTTACCTCATATGTTTAAGAAAAGTGATAAAAAACATGAAGTCTATAATCAAGATGCAAATAAGCTTATAAAAACTATAAAAGGGGATATACTCTATCTTGATCCACCTTACAATCATAGACAGTATGGTCTAAATTATCACATATTAAACACAATTGTAAAAAATGAAGAGTTTATACCAAGAGGAAAAAGTGGTTTTGATGATTATATTCGCTCTGATTATTGTAAAATAACTAAAGTTACAAAGGCACTAGATAACCTTATCTCAGAAGCAAAATTTAAATATATTTTTTTAAGCTATTCAAATGATGGAATTTTAGATAAAATATCAATCGAAAAAATTATGAGTAAATATGGCTCATATAGTGTGAAAAAATTTGTCCACCCAAGATACAGAACAAGCAAAAAATCAAAAAAAGGGCATGTAGTAGAGTATCTACATGTAGTGAAAAAATATGACGTGTAAATACTTTGGAGTTTGTGGAAGTTGTAAAGTACATGAGCTTAACTATGAAGAGCAAATAGATAAGAAAAAAGAGTATATTAAAGAGCTATTTAAACCTTTACATGTAGAGGATTTTGAGGTTTTTAGATCACCAGATACTCACTATCGTAATCGTGCAGAGTTTAGGATTTGGCATGATGATGAAGAGATGAATTATGCTATGAATAGGCTTGAAGGTAAAGAAGTTTTACAAATAGATAGTTGTCCTAAAGTAGTAATGAAAATAGCAGGACTTATGGAGCCACTTCGCAAAATGATAAAAAAGAGTGAAGTTTTAAGAAGAGGACTATTTTCGATTGAGTTTTTGTCATCATCTACTAAAGTTTTAGTCTCTCTTCTTTATCATAAAAAGATAGATGAGAGCTGGGATATATATGCTAAAAAACTTGAAGATGAGTTTGATATAGCAGTTGTCGGACGAAGCCGAAAAGTAAAAAGAGTTATCTCAGATGATTTTGTAATTGATGAGTTATATATAAATAGAAAAACTTTTACATACAAGATAATAGAAGGTGGATTCTCTCAACCGAATAGTTTTGTTAATACAAAGATGATAGAGTGGGCTACTTTACATGTAGAGAATCCCAAAGACTTATTAGAATTATACTGTGGCCATGGAAATTTTACTATACCATTTGCAAAGATATTTCGTAAAGTTTTAGCAACTGAGATCTCCAAATCATCTATAAAATCTGCAAAAGATAGTTGTGAAATGAATGGTGTAGAGAATATTGAGTTTTTAAGAATGAGTGTTGAAGACTTAACAAGTGCTCTTAAAAAAGAACGTGAATTTATAAGACTAAAGAATATAAATCTTGATGAGTATAATTTTTCTCATGTTTTTGTAGACCCTCCAAGAGCTGGTATAGATGAAAAAAGTTTAGAGTTTATCAGTCAATTTGAAACCATAATATATATCTCATGTAATCCTGAAACACTAAAAAGAGATGTTGCATTATTAAAAAATAGGTTTGAAGTAAAGGATTTTGCTCTATTTGATCAGTTTCCTCATACAGAGCATATAGAATCAGGTATAATACTAAAAAAACTATAAGGAGATGACATGGAATGTCCAATGCCAACTGTAAATACAAATGATGACAAGATAATAAAAAAGATTTTTGATGAGTGTAAAAGTATTGCTATTATTGGTTTATCTCCAGATGAGTCAAAAGCAAGTAATAAAGTTGCAAAATATTTACAAGCTCAAGGATATAAAATTATCCCTGTTTATCCTAAAGAAGATATTATTTTAGGTGAGAAAGTATATAGAAACCTTGAGGAGATTCCTGAACAAGTAGATATGGTTGATATGTTTAGAAAACCTGCATTTGCTGATGAATTAGTTGAAGTTGCAAAAAATAGAGGTGATGTAAAATACTTTTGGATTCAACTTGGCCTTGTAAATGATAAAGCGTTTAAAAAAGCTACAGATTATGGGATGATTGCCGTTCAAAACAAGTGTACAAAAATAGAACACAATAGGATATTTGGTAAATGATACAGTTAAGTGAAATAGTACAAGCAAAAAGAAAAATAAGTAATGTAGTAAATAAAACACCATTTGTTTATGCTCCCTTGTTAAGTGAAAATGTCAAAAGTAATGTTTATTTAAAAAAAGAAAATCTTCAATTAACAGGAGCTTACAAGATTCGTGGAGCTTACAATAAAATCGCATCTTTAAGTAAAAATGAGAGAGCAAAAGGTGTAGTCGCAGCAAGTGCCGGCAATCATGCTCAGGGTGTAGGTTATAGTGCAAGAGAGTTTGGTATCAAAGCAACTATTATTATGCCTGAAGCAACTCCACTTTTGAAAGTAACAGGTACTAAAGACTTGGGTGCAGAAGTTATTTTGCATGGTGATAATTATGATGAAGCTTATGAGTATGCTTTAGAATATGCAAAAACAAATGATTTGACTTTTATACACCCTTTTGAAGATGAAAAAGTTATCGCAGGACAGGGTACTGTTGCTCTTGAGATGCTTGATGTTATAAATGATTTAGATTTTATAGTAGTTCCAATCGGTGGAGGAGGTCTTATAAGCGGTATTGCAAGTGCAGTTAAACAGCTTGACCCTAAGATAAAAGTTATTGGAGTAAATGCTAGTGGTGCAAATGCAATGTATGATTCTTTTAAAGCAAAAAAAGCTATAAATTCTAAAAGTGTTAGAACTATTGCAGATGGAATTGCTGTTAGAGATGTAAGCCAAAATAATTTAAATCATATTTTAGAGTGTGTAGATGAAGTTGTTCAAGTAGATGATGAAGAGATAGCAAATGCAATTTTATTTTTATTAGAGCGTCAAAAGCTTGTAGTAGAGGGGGGTGGAGCTGCTAGTGTAGCAGCTATTATGCACAACAAATTTGAATACTCACAAAAATCTAAAATAGGTGCGGTTTTAAGTGGTGGAAATATTGATGTACAGATGTTATCTGTTATTATAGAAAAAGGTTTAATAAAATCACATAGAAAAATGAAGCTCCTTATAACACTTATAGACAAACCTGGTGCACTTATGGGACTTACAGATACTCTTAGAATAGCAAATGCAAATATAATTGAGATAGATTATGATAGAACTTCAACAAAACTATCTTATGG
>CAZIAJ010000130.1:0-6004 GCA_964537565.1 uncultured Sulfurospirillum sp. | reverse complement strand
AGTATAGGTAATACAACTATTGATGCAGAACATCAAGAACTTTTCAATATAGCAAGTGAAGCTTTTAAAAATATTCCTACAGATAAAAAAATAGACAAAATAAAAGACACATTAAACAAACTATCAGACTATTTTCATAAACACTTTAAAGATGAAGAAGAGTATATGGCATCAATAAAATATGATAAGATTGACTCTCATAAAAAAATACATCAAGATATAATTGAAATATTAAACAAATTTTTGAAAAGAGTTCCTCTTATGGATATTGAAGATATTGAAGAAGAATTAAAAGATTTTATTGAAAAATACCTTGTAAAACATATTTTAGAAGAAGACAAAAAATTAGCATTATGGGAAAAATATCGTCAAGACTTAAAAGAGGCAAAAGAGTTAAGAGAACTTTAAATTGTGCTATAATAACAACCAAATTTATAAAATAGGATAAAAAATGGGAAAAGTATATGATTTTTCAAAAGAGGAATTAGCAAAATTTCAATACGCTGTAATAACAACAGAAAATGGATCAATGAATGTAAAACTATTTGTTGATGAAACTCCAAATACAGTTGCAAACTTTGCACACTTGGCAAATGAAGGATTTTACAATGGACTTAACTTTCACCGTGTAATCCCTGGTTTTGTTGCACAAGGTGGTTGTCCAAATGGAACAGGTACTGGTGGTCCTGATTGGGCTATTGATTGTGAAGCATCACAAAACACAAGTAAACATGCCAAAGGTGCATTATCAATGGCACATGCTGGACCAAATACTGGTGGTAGCCAATTCTTTATATGTTATGATGCTCTTCCGCATCTTGATGGTCTTCACACTGTTTTTGGTGCAATTGACCCAAGTGATGAAGAGAGCATGAAAGTTCTTGATTCAATAGAACAAAATGACAAAATAGTAAGTATAGAGATTAAAGAGTCTATATAATTAAAACTACAAGTTGTTGGACATAGCTCCAACAACTTTTCCCAATACTGTTATATCTTCTGTATTTACTATCTCATCAGAATATGACTCATTATCTGATACCAAAGCTACTGTTCCATCTAATTTTAATTGCAACCTTTTTACAAAGATACCTGCTGGAGTTGAGACGATATAAACACCATTTCTATTTGGATTTACACTATTTCTATCCATAAAAAGTATATCTCCATCATTTAAAGTTGGCTCCATTGAATCTCCAACTACATTCAAAGCATGTATATTTTTAATAACATGTTTTCCACCAAGATGATTTACCATCTCTTCGTCTAAAGTCAAAAATTCACTCTGCTCATCATAATTCAAAGCTCCTCCACCTGCACTCGCATATATATCTTTAAAGTAATGTATTTTCTCAAACTTTTCACTCTCATTTGCAATGCTTTGCACCATTTGATTAAACATAAGCCAGTTTATCGATATCTTTCGTAAAGCACAAAACTCTAATATCTCTTTGTAAGGTATCTTACTTCTACTTTTCATCGTAGCTAAAGTAACTTGATTAATACTAAGTGCCTCTGCAACATCTTTATCAAATACTTTTCTATCTTTTATCTCATCAGATAAAATATCTTTTATTCTGTTTAAAATCTCTTTTAAATCTGGCATTTTAAAATCCTTTTCTAAAAATATTTCATTTTGCAATATTATTGTACCATAATTTTTATTTTATGTATACTTTTGAAATAAATATAAAAAGGATATGAAATGGCAAATAAAATACAACAAATAGAAACATTTATTCAAAAATTTGAACAAGCAATGTTAAAAGTAAGTAATTTGATTTTTTAATGAACTTTCATCTTGACTTAGATGCTTTTTTTGTATCCGCTGAAAGAATAAACAATCCTAAGCTAATAGGAAAACCTGTAGCTATAGGTGGAAGAAGTGATCCATATATATTTTCTAAAAATAGATTAAATCGAGACATTATCTTCCAAAATAGTGGTGCTTTTGTTTCAGCTGTGTTTATAGATAAAAACGAGACAAATCTACCTGAGTATTTTAAAGATAAAAACAAAATAAGAGGTATAGTAACAACATCAAGTTACGAAGCAAGAAATTTTGGTATTAAAACTGGTATGAGTATAGCTGAAGCAAAAAGTAGATGTAAAGAGCTTATAGTCATCAAACCAAATCATGCACTCTATCATAACTTATCAAAGCAGTTACGAGAGTATATGCAAATCCATATTCCAACTATAGAACAGTTTAGTATTGATGAATTTTTTGGAGATTTAAGTGGATGGGTTGAAGATGATAAGATATATAGTTTTTTAGATAATATAAAAAATGATATATATAAAAAATTTAAACTTCCTTGTTCTATTGGAATTGCAAAATCAAAATGGACTTCTAAATTAGCAACAGAGTATGCCAAGCCTTTTGGAGTAAAAAAAATCGATAATATAGAAAAATTTATACAAGATATTCCTATAGAAAAATTTCCAGGAATTGGTAAAGCATTTCAAATAAAACTACACAAATATAAAAAGTTTACTCTTGGAGATATAAGAGAGTCTAAAACACTTCTTTATTCATGGGGAAATAGTGGTAAATGTATATATGACAGAGTTTGTGGCAATGACAGAGAGTCTGTGGTTGAAAAAGTAGGTAGAAAATCTGTAGGAATTTCAAGAACTTTTGATGCTATAACAGATAGAAAAGAGTTAAAAAGAAGATTTTATATACTCAACAGACATCTTATCTTTATGGTTTCTAAACTTGAACTAATACCAACAACATTAAGCTTATCTATAAAGTACAAATACACTTCTAAAAGAAAACAGATAACTTTTAATCGCCTTTTAAATGAGCAATTTCTAATAGAAAGTATTATTGAAATATTTGAAGAGTTAGACAAACACTCCAACAATGAAGTTATCAAACTCTCTATATCTTTAACCAATTTTATAAAAAAAGAAAAGTTAAATCCCTCTGTTTTAGATATACAAAGGGATATAAAACTAAATTCTCTAATGAAAAACAATCAAGAACTTCGAAATAAATATGGTATTGATATACTTAGAAGTGCTAAAGAGTTACTTTGATTTTTTTGTTGTCATTACTTTAAAGTAGTACCATAAAGCACCAAATAAAGAAAAAAGAATAAGTGGAGCTAACCAAGGATATGTTGAAAAATAAGTTGAAAATTTTGTTATTGCTTCTCCTGCACTAAAACTTAAATATCCTAAACCTAATGACCATATAAACGCTGATAATAAATTTAAAACATTGAATTTAAAAGCAGGATACTTCGTCATACCAATACCCATAGGGATTAAAGTTTTAATTCCATAAACAAATTTTTGAAAAAATATTATCTTATCTCCATGTTTTTTCATCAATATATGGCTAAGTGCTAATTTTCTTCTATGTTTTTTCAAATAAGGCATTACTTGAGCTTTATTATAGCGACTCATATAAAAAAGAAGTGAATCTCCAATAGCATTTGCTATAAACGCTACTGCAATAGAAGTACTCAAATCCATTTTACCAGCATAAGATAACACACCAGCTGCAATTATAGCAACCATACCACCACCAAGTGAGTATAAAAAAAGTATTATATATCCATAAGTAGATAATGAATCAATTACACTCTCCATACTATCTCTTCGTTAAAGAAGTAATTGTTTTTAAAAACTCTTCTACACTATATATATTACTCAAATTATCTGATGAAACTATCTTCTGTATGCTAGCATCATTACCGTAAAGAGCTCTATTTTTTTCATTATTATTAGATATAACTGCACCATTAAGTATCGCTCCAGCAAAAAGTCCCTTATTTTGTGAATAAGTAAATATTTCTGCACTAAAGTTGACTTCGCTACTTTTATCAGTGTTCACACCTATAGGTCCAGCTGATACTGAAGCTTCAACACCTAAAGTAAACTTATCACTAAGCAACTCATTTACACTATTTTTTGTTCTAAAAACCAAAATAGTATCTGATACTTCTAATCCAAATTGAAAACCTAAGCTTCCTCCACCTACATTTACGAAAAATGGATAACTCCAGCTACCATCACTTTTTCTTATAGTAGCTATACCCTCTCCAGCCTTTCCTCCTACAAAAAAACCAAACTTTACTACACCAGGTACTACTACAATTGCTTGTGCTTCATTGATAATTTGTATTGGAATACCATTTTTACTTCTAATAAGTTTTTTCATCGTATTGTTAGCTTCTAATACATCCTCTTCAACAGAGCCTGCAAATAGAACCGAAACACTAAATACCAATAAACATATAACTAATAATCGTTTCATCTTTTCCCCTCTTTTATATAATTATAAAACAAACCTTCTTGTTCCATTAAATCTTTACTACTACCCTCTTCTACTATCTCACCAGCTTCAAGTACATAAATAAAATCTGCTTTTCTTATAGTGCTAAGCCTATGAGCAATGATAATAGTAGTCTTATCTTTCAAATACTCTTCAAGAGCTCCAAAAAGTCTTGCTTCAGTATGAACATCTAAAGCTGATGTTGATTCATCTAAAATCACAATATTTGGATTTTGTATAACCATTCTAGCAATAGAAATTCTTTGTCTCTGTCCACCTGATAGTTTTATACCATCTCTTCCTATTTTTGTTTCCAAACCATTGTCTAAGGAGTCTATAAACTCTTTTAATTGTGCTATCTCTATTGCAAAATCTAACTTTTCTTTTTCTATATCATCACCAAAAGTTAAATTTTTTGCGATTGTATCATTAAATAGTTGAGGATTTTGTAAAACTAAAAAAATATTTTCTCTAACAATACCTAATCCTATCTTTTTTACAGATACACCATCAAATAATATATCTCCATCTTCAATAGGGTATAAACCAACTAAAAGTTGTGCTAAAGTAGTTTTACCACTACCACTCGCACCAATTATTGCTATCTTTTCACCTTTTTCAATTTTCATATTTATAGATTTTAATACATTTCTATTATTTTCATAAGAGAAAGATAAATCTTTTATTTCTATAGAGTTTGTGTTAGTACCCTCAAAAGGATTTAATCTTTTTTTACAAATTGGCTCTGTTTTTAAATCAAATATAGCATTTATTCTTTTCAATGAAGTTTGTGCATTGTGATATGCATATTGAATATTGAGTACTTCTTGAATAGGACTCATCATAACCCAAAGATATCCAAATATAGCTAGCATTAAACCAATAGTTAAATCAGAGTACGCAACAACCAATATGCTAGCAGCTCTAAAAACTTCAAAACCAGAAAGAAATACTAAAAAAGAGAATCTACTTGCCCCATCGCTTTTATATCCAAACTTTATGGAATGATCCCTCATACTCTTTGCATTTTGAATAACATTTCCAAAAAACTTCTGCTCTTTATTTATAGATTTTATCTGTATAAAAAGTTCTAATGTTTCACTAAGACTCTCACTAAAAATTTCATAAGTTCTATTTTGTTCTTTTTTTAAAACAGACACTTTTCTTGCTATTTTTGTTGTTATTACAATAACAAAAGGGTTTAAAAGAAGTATAAAAAGTGCTAATTGCCAATGAATTAATAACAAAACAATACCCACACCTATAATAGTTAAAATTGATATAATCAATCTACTAATAGCACTACCTAAAAAATTATCCACTGTATCAACATCTATAAGAAGTTTAGAGGTTATACTACCACTACCTAAAAATTCAAAGTCTTTTAATGAAACTTTTGAAATATGGTTTAATAAATCTTCTCTTATCTTAAAAGTTACATTTTTTGAAATAATAGTAAAAAGTTTTGTCTGATAAAAATTCAATAAAAAAAACAAAAATCTAAGAACTAAAACCAATACAAGCATACAAAAAACATATACATATGGCTCATTTTCTTTTCCAAATAATAGATCTATTGTCTTGACTGCAATACCAGACTTTCCTAAAAGTACTTCATCAACCAAAAGTGGCATCAAAAGAGGAACTGGTGTACTTATTAATACAGCTATAAAAGCTACAAGATTTGCTAAAATTAACTCTTTTTTATACTCT
>CAZIAJ010000129.1:0-6032 GCA_964537565.1 uncultured Sulfurospirillum sp. | reverse complement strand
CTCAGTATAGTTATGTTTTTGTAGAGTACAATGACAACATTTCAAATGATACTTATCTACATATAGAGCTCCTAGCAATATCAAGTCGCATCTTAGTGAGTTGAATAGATTTGAGAATATTGTTTTAAGTAGCAATATGGCTTTGGCTAGTAGTGCTGGGGTTAAGAAGACTCAAGCTGCGATAGATAGAGATGCGGTGCCAGAGGTTCCTGCGATTTCTAGTCCTACGATTAGTATGGCTAATCAGAGTGTTAATGATAATGGTGGTGGAGATGTTGCTCTTGGAGCTAATCCTACAGTTACTGGTGTAACTTCTGGTGCTGTAAAATAGATTAAACAAAAGTATATTTTAGGTTTTTAGAGCTTCTCTTGTAGCAGCATTCATAAGTGCTTCACTTGTAATTGCTGTTGTTGGATAAACTGCTTTTCCTATAGAGATCTTAAAGTGGAGGATGGTTTTTGCATTTAGCTCAAAACTCTCTTGAAAAGCATTGGAAATTCTTTCAAATATGATGCTAGAGTTGTCTTCCTCTAGGTATTCATTACATAAAATCACGAAACCATTTTCTGTTATATGGGCTAGTATATCTTCTTCTCTTAATGAATCAGAGATACGAGAGGCAGCTTCTATGATGAACTCTTCTCCAACTGCTTGAGAGCGTAGCAATACATCTCGATAATTAAGGATTTTAATTGCAGCTACAACAAAACTCTTTTTATGTCTCTGTGCTCTATGGATTTGCTCATCCATCATAATTTCAATATTTTGTTTATTTGGAAGCTCTGTTAGGGGATTAAAGTAGGCTTTTTTTATAAGAGTAGATTCACTCTCTTGGCGTTTTTGAATGATCTGGCGCTGTTTTAAGTTATAAAATATACTTCCAAGAAGAAGAGCAATAAGAAAATAAAGATAGTATTGTAACCATTCACATCCCAACATAATAGTACCACCTGTAAAATGAATATATAAGATTGTATCATAATTCTAAGATAATATACTTTTTTGATATAATAAAATAAGTAATTATTTCCTGGAGTTATAAAATATGGATCATATAGATTTAGGGGGAACACTGTTTGTTCCAGCTACTCATAAAAATCTCTTTGAGATAGTATGTGAGGGGAAATATAAAGATCTTAAAAGTGTTCTTGTAGATACTGAAGATGGCATCAATCACTCAGATTTGATGATGGCAAAAACAAGGATAAAAAAACTGTTAAATTCTTATCAAAAAAAAGGATGTCATCTTTTTTTACGTCCAAAAGACCCTCATGTTTTAGAAGAATTTTTAGAGATGGAGGGGATAGAGAAAGTGGATGGATTTATTTTACCAAAATTTACTTTGCAAAATGCGGCATTTTATCTCAAATTACTTCAAGGAAAAGATTTTTATTTTATGCCGAGTATAGAGGGTTCAGAACTCTTTGAGAAAGAAAAGCTGAAACTGCTTAGAGATATGCTCTTAAAGCATAAGGAGAAGATTTTGCTTATCCGTTTTGGCTTGGAAGATATGTTAAGGCAACTCAGAATGAAACGCAATTGTAAATATAGTATATTTGATTATAGTGTTAGCAATGTTGTTTTAGGAGAATTTTTAGCTATCTTTAAAAGTAGTGGATTTGTAGTAAGTGGTGGGGTTTTTCCTTGTTTTAAAGATACAGAAGGTTTTATCAAAGATGTAGAACGTGATCTTAGGGAGGGGCTGTTTTCAAAAACTGTTATACATCCAAATCAAGCGAGATTATGTAACGAACTTTATAAAATAAATGAGGAAGAATTAAGATGGGCAGAGACAACTTTACAAAGTAGTGACACCATCTTTGCACATGAAGACAATATGGTAGAAACAACAACCATGGAGCCTTATGCTAAAGAGATTTTACGCCGTTTTGAAGTATATGGGATTGTTTCGACTTAAATTACTCCTTCCCATTTACCATAGTAGAGATAAGACCTTTTTCTTCTGTGTTGTCAGCTATTACTACTCCTGCTATATGGACGGCTGCAAAAAACCATATAAAGTTAAACACAAGTTCATGAATCTCTTTAATATCATGGGCAAAATCTTTTGTAAAACCCAGCTCTTGGTAAAAAAGAATACTTAATCCACTTACACTCATAAAAAAGAGAACAAAGTAAAAAAGATAATACAGAGAGTATACTGCTTTTTTATGTAAAGAGAGTGTTTGAAAACTTGTTTTCACAGAAGTATCTTTAAAAAACAATACAACTCTGTAAAGAATCAAAAATGTTAAAGCATAGCCTAAAATGATATGCCATTCCCACATTCCAGCACGGATCGCTTTAGCAATAACCTTAGCTTGTTCGGCGGTGATAACAATGTTGATATCAGCAAGTTGGGTCATAATGATTTCAGAATTAGTTCGCCAACTTAAAAAGGTTTTTCTTAGTAAAATAGTTCCTAAAAGTCCAAGTACAACAAGAGCATTGAGCCAATGCCAAAAACGAAAAGGGAGTGAGTATTTCATGAGAGATCCTTTAGTTCAGAGTATATTGTCTATATTCTAACATAAATAAAGGTAACAAAAAAGATTTTACATAAGTAAAAGATATAGTGCACCCCAGAGCAAGAAGATGATAAAGCTCAGCACTGTGAATGTTATCACAATACGAACTGTGAGAAAAAAGAGGAATCTGAGGAAGGGAGGCATTATTTCATATATGGGTATGTTTTCATCTTGAGACCACGAGTTGCATAGTCCATACCACCTTTAAGATTTATAACCTTATATCCCAGCTCTTTTGCAAGGTATGGTGCAAGCATAGCTGTACGGTTTCCAGTATGACAAATAAGGGCAAAAGGTTTTGATGTATCAACCTTGGCATTAAGCTCTTTTAGCCAGCCATTAAGGTCGTAACCACCACGTTCATTAAAAAACATGATAGGGATAGCATTTTTCAAAAGTCCTGTCTCTCTCCACTCACCGGGTGTTCTAATATCTACAATAGGTGTTTTAGAATTAAGTAATTCTGGTGTGATAAACTCATTTTTTAAGTCTGCAAATAAAGCAGAAGATAGTAATAAAAGTGTAAAAAAGATATGTTTCAAAGTATTCTCCATTTTTGTGTGTATAATTATACAATTAAATAAATAATAGGGTTCCAATGGCAGCATCAAAAAAAGCGATAGAAAATGCATCTAGACTTCGTTACATAAGAGCACTTGAGCGTTTTCATAAAAGTATAGTTTCTTATTTTTTAAATACCCCAGAATTAACTCAAAAAGGTTTTCAAAAAAAGATAGACAATGCACTCAAACTTTTAAATCGTGTTGATGAGATAGCCTTATATAAGGGAGAACTTCAAGACCTTCAAAAGCTTGTTAAAAAAATGATATCTTATAAAGATTCTGAAGAAGATATAGAGAGTATCAAAGAGGAACTTTTATATAGTTCTAATCAGCTAGATAAGAGTAAAAATGCTCGCCGTTATAAAAAAGACAAGCATACTCATTCAAAATATGATGAGTGGGATCATTAAAAATCGCTATTTATAAAAGCACTTTTATAGCCACATTAGTTGAGAAAGTAAAATAATAATGACTACAAGAGTAAAAGGAAAGAGATGACTTTTAAAAACCCATGGGTTTATACCAAAAAGTTTTTGATTTATGCCACGTACTCCAAGCCATAAACCTAAAAATGCTTTAGCACCAAGTATCATTTGAAAATTGTTAAGTCCATCTTCATCTATAGGACCAAAGATATGTATAAACATATAGATACCACTTGCAACAGCAACCATAAGAGCATAAGGCACAACTTTTCTTACATGCATCATAATGGCTTCTCTTGCCTTGGTATATTCGTTATTGTCTAAGCTTTGTTGCATCTTTGATAAAAAAAGGATATCAACAAATAAAAATCCACCATAGGTGAAAACAGAAAAGATATGGATAGTATGAATAAGGGTGTAGATGAGTGATTCATTCATGAGAAAAGAAGACCTTTTTTCAAGTATATTAGCACAATATTTATAAAAAAATGAGAAATATGCTTTTTAAGAAGAATGATAGCATAAATTGTAATATAATACATATATATAAAGTAAATAGAATGTATACCCAAAGGACTCTAATGAACGAAAAGATTGCAAAAGAAGTAAAAAAATTTGAACGTGGTGATTGTGCTGAAAATGGTGTATTTTATCAAGCAATGGAGGAGGTGATTTACTCTATTGCACCACTATTGGAATCTGATGAAAGATACTCTCGTTATGCTATTCTTGAGCGTTTAGTTGTTCCAGATAGAGTTATAAAATTTAAAGTGACATGGCTTGATGATCAAAATAATATACAAGTAAACACAGGTTACCGAGTACAATTTAATAATGCTCTTGGGCCATACAAGGGTGGACTACGTTTTCATCCTAGTGTAACGGAAGGGATCTTAAAATTTTTAGGATTTGAGCAGATTCTTAAAAATGCACTTACTGGTCTTCCTATTGGTGGAGGAAAGGGTGGAAGTGATTTTGATCCTAAAGGAAAAAGTGATTTTGAAGTTATGAAATTTTGTTCATCCTTTATGACAGAACTCCATAAATATATAGGACCACGTATTGATGTTCCAGCTGGAGATATTGGTGTCGGTGCCCGTGAAATAGGGTATCTTTTTGGGGAGTATAAAAAGATCACTTCAAGTTATGAGGGGGTTCTAACCGGGAAGCCATTTATGTTTGGTGGTTCTTTAATGCGTCCAGAAGCAACAGGCTATGGTGCTGTGTATTTTACAGAAACTATGCTTGAAATGGAGAAAAAAGAGCCATTGAGCGGTAAGATTTGTACGGTAAGTGGTGCAGGAAATGTAGCACTACATGCTATAGAAAAATTACAACAAATTGGAGCAATAGCTGTTTCATGTACAGATTCAAAAGGAACCATTTATGATTCGAGGGGAGTAGATTTAGAACTATTAAAAGATATAAAGCTGAATCGTCGTGCTTCATTAGAGGAGTATGTTAAAACACACCCTGAGTCAAAATATATTCCAGTTTCGGAGTATCCTGATGGAGCTCATGCAGTTTGGGATATACCTTGCTATGCAGCTTTTCCTTGTGCTACACAAAATGAGCTTAATGAAACAGATGCACATAACTTAATTTCAAATGGTTGTGTTTCTGTAACTGAAGGGGCAAATATGCCATCAACACCAGAAGCGATATCGTGTATACAATCACATGGATTATGTTTTGCACCTGCAAAAGCTGCCAATGCTGGTGGTGTTGCTGTTAGTGAGTTTGAGATGAGTCAAAATGCTGGGATGAGCAGATGGAGTTTCGCAAAAGTAGATACAAAACTTAAAGAGACAATGCAACAAATTTGTAAACGTGTAGCTCTTACTGCAAAAGATTATGGTGTTGAAGGTAATTATGTAGATGGTGCAAATATTGCAGGCTTTAAAAAAGTTGCTGATGCAATGATAGCAGAGGGGATATAGAGATTGAATAAGATACTTTTTTTTCTTTTCATTTTCTTTTTATCTCTTGGCTTGGAGGCAAGAGAAGATATAAAGTATACAAGCTTTATAAATAAACAAATTAACATAATTCAAAGTATGAATGAAGTCAATGCAACTCAAGATGAGATACAAAATCTTGTAAAACAGCAAGATGATTTATATGAGATGGCACTTGATGAATTGATGCTTAATAAACAGCAGCATATTGATGATTTAGAATCCTTTAGTTCAGAGATATTTGCATTAAATAAAATAATGAAAATAAATAAAAGAGCAGGAAACACTTATGCCGTCTTAAGAGATGAAGTTAAGGTGAAAATTTATGAAGTAATGCGTGCTCAAAATTTAATGATTAAAAATATTTTGCTCTCCTTAGATGCTCCAAGCATCAGTGATTATGAGAAAAAGCTCAATTATTATATTGTTGAAAATCAGCAAAAAATTCAAGAAATTTATGTAAAAGATTACAAAAAATACTTGGACATTGATTCTAGTGCGAAGACATTGATACAAGCAAAAAAAAATATAAAGATTTTGTATATACTCAAAGATAT
>CAZIAJ010000128.1:0-6083 GCA_964537565.1 uncultured Sulfurospirillum sp. | reverse complement strand
TGTTTTTTATCATTATTTGAGGAATCTAAAAAGTATTTGATTTTGTTTACATGTAAAAACTCTAAAATCTCATTTTTTTCAGTATTGAGAAGTGGTCGTAAAGTTTTAAATTCTTTATTCTCTTCTATATCACTCATACCACTAAGCTCAACTGTTCCAGCACCTTTGGAGAGTTGCATCAAAAACCACTCAAATTTATCATTTAGATGATGAGCTGTAAGAAGATTGTCGTAAGAGTGTTTAATAATAATGTTCTGAAAAAAATCATATCTAATTGTTCTTGCTTTATGTTCAAAGTTATTTGAATCTAGTTTACATGTAAAGGTATAACACTCTTTTTTAAATTTTTTTGCTAAAGTTTTGGCATACTTTTCTTCTTCTGAACTCTGCTCCCTTGTTTGGTAATTTACTAAAGCAATATCAAACTCTATTGATAAAGACTTAAGAATAAAAAATAGAGCACTACTGTCACTTCCTGCTGAAAATGCTAGTAAATTTTTACCCTTATGTAACTCTTTTAAAACATTAGAAGAGAGTTTTGGTAACACTAACAAGTAGTTTATCTCCAACTAACTCTTTGACTTTGGCTTCATAAGCTTTTCCAACTTCTAAAGCTCCTACATTACTCTCATTTACGAGTATCTCACCATCTATTTCAGGTGCCCAAGAGATTTTTTTAGCTCCCATAAAAAACTCTCCTTCACTACTTTCACCTTCTATAATGATTTGTATAGTTTTACCTAGTTCATTGTTTAGTGATTTTTCATGTTTAGTTTTTACAACTTCTTCAATGAGTTCCAATCTTGTAGTTACTTCATCTTCATCTACTTTTTCACTCATCTCAAAAGCAGTTGTATCTTCTTCATCTGAGTAAGCAAATAGTGAAACTCTATCAAAATCAAACTCTTTTATAAACTCTAAAAGTTCATCAAATTCTGCTTTAGTTTCATTTGGGTGTCCTATGATAAGCCCTGTTCTTAAAAAACTATTTTCAGCATTTCTCATCATATTGAGTTGTTCTATAATTCTACTTTTTCCTGCTCCTCTTTTCATAAGCTTTAGCATTACATCACTTATGTGTTGTATTGGCATATCAAAGTAGTTGTGAAAAGTTTTTGAGTTGATTATAGTTGCTATAAGCTCATTTGAGGTAGTTGTAGGGTAAAGATATAGGATTCTTGCACTCTTTATACCATTTATGTTTTCTATAAGCTTTATAAGTTCTATAAGTCCCTCTTTTTTACCTAAATCTCTACCATAAGAACTACTATCTTGAGATATAAAACTAAAATCATAAAAGCCTTTTTTAACTAAGTTTGTAACTTCTTTTACAACTGATTGAGGTGAGCGAGAATGAAGTTTCCCTTTAAAGTTTGGAATTGCACAAAAACTACAACTTTGATTACACCCTTCACTTAGTTTTATGTAAGCATGAGATTTTGAGCCTGTAATAACTCTCTCTTCGTCATTTAGAAGATAGGTAGTAGGAGTAAAACGACTTTTTTTACTTTTTATAATCTCATCAATTTTATCATAATCACCAGTTCCAGTAAAAAGGTCTACTTCTTTCAGCTCAGCTTGTAGTTCTTCTCTATATCTTTCAGTTAAACACCCAGTTACAACAAGTAAAGAGTCCTTTTTACGAAGCTCATGAAGAGAAAAGATAGTATCTAAACTCTCCTCTTTAGCAGGTCCTATAAATCCACAAGTGTTCACTATAAGCACATCTGCATTTTTGGGCTCATCTATGATGGTATACTCTTTTAGTTTTCCTAACATTACTTCCGAATCAACCAAGTTTTTATTGCAACCTAGTGAAACCATATATAAATTTTTACTCATTGTATTCCTGTATTTTCTTTTATTTTATCTAAAAAATTCCAAATTTGGAAAATTCTCATTTTTCATTATTTTTAATCTACCTATATGTGATTTAGCCTAGTTAGCATATCATATCCAGATATTATCAATCAATCTGGTTTTACCAACTCTTGCTGCAACTAAGATGATAGAGTTTTTTAGCTCGACTATTTTTAGTTGTTCAAACTCTCTGTTGGTTATTTCGATGTACTCTACATGTAAAGAGTTTAAAACTTCTCTCATTTTCTTTTTTATAGCTTCTACATGTAACTCACCACGCATAATTTCTTGAGAGGCAATTTTTAGGGATTTTGAGATATTTAGTGCCTCTTTTTTTTCATCTTCACTTAAGTAAGCATTACGACTTGAGAGAGCTAGTCCATTTTCATCTCGTATTATTTCACAAGGAACTATATTTGTATCTAAAAATAGAGTTTTTACCATATTTTTTATAAGAAATAGTTGTTGAGCATCTTTTTTCCCAAAGTAGGCATTTGTAGGTTTTGTAATGTTCAAAAGCTTTAGTACAACTCTT
The DNA here is from genome assembly GCA_964537565.1 of uncultured Sulfurospirillum sp. Lineage (GTDB taxonomy): Bacteria > Campylobacterota > Campylobacteria > Campylobacterales > Sulfurospirillaceae > Sulfurospirillum_A. The sequence continues at coordinate 3,688 of CAZIAJ010000128.1, read as the reverse complement.
AAAACTCCATCAAAATGTTTTGGTCTATTGTATCCTTCAAGTATATAGCTTTGCTTCATAGGTGCGATAATATTTGGTTCATCTTTAAAATATATCTCTTCTTCACTAGGTATAAAAAGTACATCAACACCAGCAAGTTTACATATCCTAAGATCAGCTTCATATCTATTTGGATATGTTTTAAAATCTTCACCAGCTAAAAACTGTGTAGGGTTTACAAAGATAGATACTATAGTTTTTTCATTTTTTTTAATAGATTCTTTTATAAGAGATATATGCCCTTGATGCAATGCTCCCATAGTTGGAACAAAACCTATGTTACATGAGATAGATTTTCTATAGTTAATAAGTTCTTTTGTTGTTTTTAATATTTTCATTTTAGGCACTTTATTGTAAAATAAGAACTTATTATATCGAAAAAAACTTAGCATAGTTTTTTTGGGGTTTACTCAAAAAATGTAATTAAATAAAAACAAAGGTTAAAATTTGGATAGTTATGAATATACAGAACTTTTAAAAAAACTTGCAATTAAGATTGATAATATTGCACAGATAATAAAACCTAATTCTATAAGAGAACGACTTAACGAGATTGAAAAGATTGAACAAGATCCAGATTTTTGGAGTGATGCTAAAAAAGCAGCAGTTATTTCAAAAGAGAAGACAAAAGCAAACTCTATTTTAACGAGATATGAAAAAGCAAAAATAGCATTAGAAGATACAAATGATATTTATGAGATGGCTTTAGAAGAGGGTGACGAAGAGACAATAAATGAAACAGTCGCAGAAGCTAGTAGCTTAGAAACTCTTGTTAGTGATTTAGAAGTTGCTATGATGCTTAGTGGTGAGGAAGATAGCAATAATGCTATAGTTTCTATCCATCCAGGAGCTGGTGGTACTGAGAGTCAAGATTGGGCTAGTATGCTTTATCGTATGTATCTTAGGTGGGCTGAACGTAAAGGTTTTAAAGTAGAAACTTTAGATTTCCAAGAGGGTGATGAAGCAGGACTAAAAGATGTAAGTTTTGTGATACGTGGTCTTAACGCTTATGGTTATCTAAAAGTGGAAAATGGTATACATAGACTTGTAAGAATTTCTCCTTTTGATTCCAATGCAAAAAGACATACCTCTTTTAGCTCGGTTATGGTTAGTCCTGAGGTTGATGATGATATTGATATTGATATTGAAGATAAAGATATAAGAATAGATACTTATCGCGCAAGTGGAGCTGGTGGGCAACATGTCAATAAAACTGACTCAGCAATTCGTATAACACATATAGAGACTGGCGTAGTGGTACAGTGTCAAAATGATAGAAGCCAACACAAAAATAAAGCAAATGCTCTAAAAATGTTAAAATCTCGTCTTTATGAACTTGAATTAGAGAAGCAACAAGCAGAAAAAGCTGGTATTGAGAAGAGTGAGATAGGCTGGGGACACCAGATACGTTCATACGTTATGGCACCATATCAGCAAGTAAAAGATACAAGAAGCAACATACCTTACTCAAATGTAAGTGCAATCTTAGATGGTGATATATCAAAACTAATAGAGGGCGTGTTAATCGCACAGCAGAAGTGATAATTCTATGCAAAGTATAAGCTTTAGTAGAGTGTGAATTGATGACAATAAAATACGAAGGAAAACAATGACAAACGATGCTATTTTGAAGCAATTAGACTATACGGTGACACAAAGTGCATTAGCACAAGTTGAAAAAGTAAAAAACAATACACATGGATTTGATTATGTAGAAAAACATCTTATAACTTTACATAACCAATTAAAAGCTCATTTATCTTATGTTGCTCTTTCAAGTAACAAAGACTTTTTTAAAATAAAAAATGAGGCAAAAGGTGATGAGATGATAGCTGAAGTAAATGAAATCATATCTCGTTGGTCTAAGAAATTTAAAATAGATATTGAAAAAGTTCCAGAAAAAAACACTTATTATGTACTAGGATATAATAAATAACGTGTAGGGATTTTCCCTATGCGTAGTTATATTTTAGGGTATATTTTTATCTCTTTGATTTCAAACATATCTTGAACTTTTTTTACAAAAGGGTCATTTAGTATCTCTTTTACCTCTTCTTCTTTTTTATCCTGTGTTATATGTCCTGATATACAGCTTTCTGTATTTGAGCCTTCATTTGGATCAAATTCTAGATCTTCTATCATAGAAGAAGATTCTGCATTTGCCTTATCGGCTTCAATTAGCTTTTTTTTTTCGCTTTGACTCATTTTGATTTTAGTGTCAATTCCAAATATCTCTTGAACAAACTGTCTTATAACAGGATAACCATGCTTAAGAGTTTTTTTATTTTCATCATCTGCTGAAGATGCCCACATAAGAGTGCCATTTTCATAGCTTGTATACTCTATATAGTTTTTAAAACAAGTTGCTAATTCATAACTTCTATCTTCTAGTTTTGCAATAAGTTGTGCAAAAAGTTCTAACCCTTTATCCTCTACATGTAAAGGTTTTAAAGTTTGTTTTATTTCAACAATAGGTTCTTGTTCTTCTACTTTTTTAGGAGTATCTATTTGTGTAACTTTTTCTACTTCTGGAAGTCTAAATTTCTCTCCTTCAAGTGAGTTTACCATCTCTTCAATAGTTTTTATATTTACAGCTTCAAGCATTTTGAAAAATAGAAGAGTTAGCACAAAACCATTATCGGCATTTAAAAATAGAAGATTCTTAGATTCGCTTAGTATTCTAAAAAATCTCTCAGTGATAAGAGTTGAAAATCTACCATCAGAGTTAAAAAATGAATCTTTCAGATAAGCTATAAGCTCATCAATCACCACTTCGCACTCATAGTTTTCTAACTCTTTTACTATCTTTATGAGTTTTTCTCTATCTTCTTTTAGTATGGTATCAAATATCATCTCTACTTGATTTGGATCTAGTAGTCCTAACATGGAGGCGATTTTTGTAGGAGTTATTTTACCGTTAGAAAAGATGATAGCTTGGTCTAGTAGTGTTAAAGTATCTCTTAGTGAGCCATTTCCTGCACGACTTAACATCTCTAAAGCACTATTTTCGTACTCTATGTTTTCAAGATTTAGTATATGTGAAAGATGATGAACTACATCTATATTTGCTATTGTTTTGAATCTAAAGTGTTGAGTACGAGATAGTATAGTTGCTGGAAGTTTTAGTGGGTCTGTTGTTGCTAGTATAAATTTTACAAACTCTGGTGGTTCTTCAAGTGTTTTTAAAAGTGCATTAAAAGCTTCTTTAGTAAGCATGTGCACTTCATCAATTATAAAGATTTTAAATCTAGCACTATTTGGTCTATATTTGGTCTGCTCTATTAGGTCTCTTATATCATCTATTTTTCTACTACTAGCTGCATCCATCTCTATGATATCTATATGTCTGCTTTCATTTGCCATTTTGCAGTGCTCGCAAACTTCACATGGAGTAGATGTTGGACCTTTTTCACACACTAAAGCTTTTGAAAAGATTCTTGCAGTTGAAGTTTTTCCACTTCCTCGAAGCCCCGAAAAGAGATATGCATGTGAGAGTCTATTTTGGTTTAAAGCTAGTGTTAAAGTTTGTGTAATGGCATCTTGACCTATGAGTTTATCAAATGAATTTGGACGGTATTTTAGCGCTAATACTTGAGACAATTAAAAACCTTTATATATAAAAAATTATTGTATAATTTTACTATTATTA
>CAZIAJ010000127.1:0-6134 GCA_964537565.1 uncultured Sulfurospirillum sp. | reverse complement strand
GAGTATAATTATGCACTTCTCATTGCTCTAAGAGCAAATGCGATTATAATTTTTGCTCTACTTATTTTTTATAATAAATCTCTTTTTGATATTGCTAGTGGTATGCAAACTCTAAGACTTCCAGATAAACTTGTATCTTTATTCTTTTTTGTTGGCAAGTTCATAATAATCATTAAACAAGAATTCAATATAACCAAAAATGTAATGAAAACAAGAAACTTTAAAAGTAAAACCAATTTATTTAGCTATAAAGTATATGCAAATGTTATTGGAATGCTTATTGTAAAGTGTTTTGATAGAGCAGAAAAACTAAAAAATAGTATGATACTAAGAAACTTTCAAGGTAAAATTTATCAAAATAAAAAAGAAAAATTTTCTAAAATAGATTTTTTAATCATTTTTTCTGTCTTATTGTCTCTAAGTATTCAATTTGGAAAGGTAAGCTTATGAGCTGTTCTGTTACACTTAAAAACCTCTCTTATGAGAATGGTGGTCATATTTTATGTCAAAATATAAATCTAAATATAACCCATAAAGAAAAAATTGCCATCATTGGACCAAATGGCTGTGGCAAAACAACATTACTAGATATCATATCTGGATTAAAAGACAAAAGTAGTGGCTCATTGGAGCTATTTCATAATATTATTGAGAGTGAAAAAGATTTTAAACCTATAAGGGATATGATAGGATATCTTTTTCAAAATTCTGATAATCAGTTTTTAGCACCTATAGTTTTAGATGATGTAGCATTTTCTCTATTAAGTGGAGGGATAAATCAAAAAGAAGCACTTTTAAAAGCAACTATGATGCTGAAAGATTTAGGCATAGAACACCTAAAAGAAAAAGTAGTATATAACCTATCTGGTGGAGAAAAAAAGCTTGTTGCTCTTGCTGGCGTTTTAGTAACTGAGCCTAAACTCATGCTCTTAGATGAACCTACCAATGGGTTAGACCAAAATATTCAACTTAAACTTGTAAAAATTTTAAAAAGCATAGATAAAAGTATCATTATTGTTTCTCATCATAGAGAATTTGTAGACTCTATTGTTGATAAAGTCTATAAAATAACATCTAATGGCTTAGTTTTGATTGCAAATCATTCAACTCACAAAGAGCATCACTCTCATTAGTATTATCAATCGTACAATATATCTCTTTTGGTTTTCTATAAACTGTATCGTAGTAATCAACCAAAAGAATTTCTGCTACTTTAGATAAATCTCCATTTTCATAACTTCTTATAGCTTCATCTTTTGCACTTTTTCTTATGTATGGGGTTATTGTTTTCATAGATGTAAAAAAATACTCGTCATCTATATTAATATAATCTTTTAGTATACGCTCAACTCTTTGCTCTAGTGGTGCAGTTATCTCCACTCTAATACTACTTTGTAGTCTTTTATAAAGCAAACTTGGTTGTGTTATTGAACCTATCTTTTTACTTTCACCCTCTACAAAAATCCAACTTTTTTCATCTATCTGCTGAAGTTGATAAGCAAGGTTATTTTCAAAAGCTTTTTGTGATGGTTGTGAGCCATTCATAAGTCCAAAAGTTGAACCAAAATGATTTGCCATACCCTCTAAATCTATTGATGGAGAAAGTTTTTGTAAAAGCTCACTCTTACCACATCCTGTATTACCACCAAGGACTATAAAATTTTTATGATTAAAGTTTTCTATGTATTTTAAAACATATTGACGATAATCTTTATATCCTTTGCTTATCTTATAAACTCTATAACCAGTTGTAGATAGAATAGTTGCTATTGAAGTTGAACGAAGTCCACCTCTTGCACAATAAATCCCTATTTTAGAACCAAGATTTATAGTTTTATTGATTATTTTTAGATGATTTGAAACGTTTTTACATATATAACTAGCACCAAGAACTTTTGCATCTTGTTTAGAGTGTTGTACATACATTTCACCTATCTCATGATGCTCTTTATCACTTAGTGCATAAAGATTTTTAGCCGTTGGTAAATGTGAAATGGCATACTCTTTAGGACTTCTTGCATCTATAATTAAATCATACTCATCTATATGTTTATAAAAGTCATCTATACTTATCTCTTCTAGCATAGTTTAAAACTTATCATTTACAATATTTTTCAATTTTTTATATATTTTTTCAAAATCTGTAGAGTAAACTCTTGTATCTGCAATCGCAGTTATAAAGTTTGTATCTTTCTGCCAACGAGGAACTATATGATAGTGAACATGCTCTGCAATTCCTGCTCCGCCACACTCTCCAAGATTCATTCCTATATTTATCCCATCAGCACCAAAATCTTCCTTTAGTAGTTTAACAGATTTCTGCACAAGCCCACTCATCTCTAACCAAACTTCACTTGATAGTGATTCTATAGCATCTACGTGTAGATTAGGTATAACCATAAAATGACCTGGAGTATAAGGATATTTATTCATAACTAAAAAACAATTTTTTGTACGATATAAAACATGTCTAGACTCATCTTTACTATCATCAGTAACTATATTACAAAAAGGACACCCTTTTTCTTTAGAATTTATATATTCATCTCTCCAAGGAGCATACACATAATTCATCTTATACCTTTACTAACTCTTTTAAAGATTCACTAATATTCTCTTTTCTCATGAAGTGTTCACCAATTAAAAAGGCATCAGCACCTACTTTGCTCAAATGTTCAATTGTCTCTTTATCATTAAGTCCACTCTCCGCCACAATTATCTTTCCATTGGGGATAAGTGGCATAAGTTTTTCAGTTAAATTCATATCCATCTCAAATGTATCAAGATTTCTATGATTTACCCCGATTATATTTGCTCCTGCAAAAATAGCTTTTGTCAAATCTTCTTTATCGTGTATCTCTACTAAAGCTTCCATACCAAGTCTCCAAGTATACTCCAGTAGTGCTTTTAACTCTTTTTTACTTAATGCTTTTGCAATAAGCAAAATAAAATCGGCACCATATACAACAGCTTCAAGTATCTGATACTCATCAATTATAAAATCTTTTCTTAAAAGTGGAGTTGAAACATATCTTCTAATACCGGTAAGATACTCGATATTACCTTGAAAATAGTGAGGCTCAGTCAAAACACTTATAGCACTAGCCCCTCCTTTTTCATACTCTTGAGCAATTTTTAGAGGATCAAAATCTTCTCTAATAACTCCTTTACTAGGACTAGCTTTTTTAACTTCAGCTATTATTCTATAAGGATTCTCTTTTGTTGCAGTTAAATACGGCTTTATATCTCTTGGGGCAAAAGGATTAAAAGCTAAACTTCTACCTAACCAATCCATAGTAAACTCTTTTTTTCTCTTTTGTAAATCGTCTCTTGTTTTTTCTATTATCTCATCTAAAATCATTTTTTATCCAAACATTCATTTATTTTTTTAGAGTGCATCATTAGCTCCTCTTCTTTACTTACTTCTATCAACTTATCCATTATGACTTTTGCTTCTTTACAACGCCCAAGTTTATAGTATCCCCAAGCTAAAGAATCTAAGTAAAAAGGTGATTTTGGCTCTTTGAGTAACGCTTCTTGAACAAGTCCTATACCTTTTTTTATATCTATATCATGGTCAATTAAAAGATATCCATAATAGTTATAATAAAGTGGTTCATGAAGTTTTGTTACAACCTCTTCAAATTTTTTAGAAACAGATTTTAAAATTTGTTTATCCAGTTTATCTTTATTTGCTTCATATTCATATATTGCTGCTCGTCCAAGATAGATAAGATTTGAAGTCTTCTCATATAAATGATTTGCTACATGTAAAGCCTTTTTGAACTCTTTTAAAGATACATATATATCAAGTAACATATCTTGATTATATCCACTTTGTTTTAAAAACTTTATAGCACCTTCTTTATCTTTAAGATACATTAGTAACTCTATAACTTTTCTAGCATACTCTTCTTTTTTAAATCTTTTATATAGTTTTTTATAAGTTGATATAACACCATCTATATTTTTTTCTTTACCATATATTTCTACAAGTTTATAACAAGTATTTAACTCACAACTATTTAAACGAATATGAGTCTCTAAAAGTGCGATAGCATCATCTTTTTTATTGAGATAATTATACTCAATATCTATTATATGAAGTAAGGAATTTTCATCATTATCTACTCTATATGCACTTTCAAAATATTTTAGCGCTAACTCGTAAGATTTTTTTTGTAGATAAATACCACCAGCGATTTTAAGATTCTTAACACTTTTATCATCTTTTAAAAGTTCTAAAATTTTATTTTCTGCTTCTTTAATTCTATTTTGATTAATTAAAAAACCTATTTCTATACGTCTAAGTTCACTATTTTTTGGCTCTTTTTCTAAGGCTTCTTTTAAAAATTTCTCTGTATTTTTTATATCTTTTGCTAAAAAAGAGTTTTTTGTTGCTTCAATCAAATACTCTAGTTTATGACTTTTTTCATAAAGTATTTTATAAATTTCTATTACACTTTTATATTTACCTCTTTGCTGTAAATCTAATGCTGCTAAAATAAGGTAATCCTCATTTTCAAATGCTTTTTTACCTATTTTATTCTCAACTGGTTGCTTAACAGAACATCCTGCTAAGAAAAAAACTATTACTATAGCTAAAGTCTGTATATACCTGGACACTCTTTTTCTACCTCTCTTATATTGTTTTTAAAATGATTCCAAAAAGGAAAAGTTCTACATTGTGATGGTCTATCTTCATAAACGCTACACTGCTTTTTATCTATATCAAAAAATATACATCTAAAACCACTATTAAATTCTAACTCTTTGAGACTATAACGATACCCTATTTTAGATAAATACTTAGTTATAAACTCTTGAGTGTCAATATTTAATCTACTTGCTAAAGCTTTTAACTCTGCGGGTGTTACCCATATATATCCACTCTCTCCTATACAACACCCACCACCACACAAAGAACAAGCCTTTGGATCAAATGCAAAGTCAAATCCTTCTTGTCTTATCAATCCAGACATAAAAGGCTCTTTGTTTGCGTTGATTGATATATATCTTCCATCTCTTTAGAGTCCATAGATAGTGGATATTCTATTTTACATAAAGATTTTGAACTTTTTTTAGCATGTATTAAAACTAATGATGCATCATTTTTCTCTTTAGTATGAACAAATCTCATCTCATTTACTTTAAACTTATATTTTAAAAGTGTACTTAAAAGTGTATCAATTTGTTTTGCATCATAACAAAAAACAAATGAGCCTCTTGGATTTAGATTTTTTGACACTGCTTTACATAGTTCATCAAAAGGTAATATATCAGCATATCTACTGATTTTTAAAGCTTCATTTGCACTCTTTTGACTACCTTTACTATAAAATGGTGGGTTTGTTACAATAAAATCAAATTTTTTATCAAATTTTGATTCTCTTATATCTACATGTAACACAATAGACTTCAATTTATTGTACTCTGCACTCTTTTTTGTAAGTTGTACATGTAAAGGTTGAATATCAATTTGAAATAACTCTATTTTTGGAAAATCTCTCTTAATAAGCAACCCAATTACACCACTACCGCTACCAACATCTAAAATACTTCCTCTAGGATTTAGTTTTGATATAAATTTATATAAAATCAAAGAATCACTATTATATCTATAGCCATCTTTATACTGAAAAAGATATAGTGTTTTATCTATAGACACGTATAACAAAACCTCTCTTATCTTTTGATTTTATACTATAGACTGTATAACTTATATTGACATTATCACCAAATTTTTCACGTATTAACCAACCACCCTCTTTTGCTCTATCTCTTCCTAATCCTATATTTGATAGCCTTGTCAATCTTTTTATCTCGCTATCAGGAATACCGAGTCTTTTATCTCTTTGTACTTTATTTAAAGATGCAAAACCTCCTGTTCCTACTATTGGTATAACTTCAAAATAATATGTATCATTATATTTACTTAGAAACTTATCTACTTTAGCTTTACATGTAGAACTTATTTTAAAGTTTCCACTTACCATATCACCACACTCAACTTTACCAAGCTGTTTTAGTTTAGTACTTCTTTTTTGTCTATTTTTTTCACTATCTAGTTTCTTGATAGTTTTTTTAAGAGCTGTTATTTCACGTATATATTTTCCTAATTTAGACTTATCTTT
>CAZIAJ010000126.1:0-6144 GCA_964537565.1 uncultured Sulfurospirillum sp. | reverse complement strand
TTTAAATCTTCTATTTTTGACATATTTTGAGTTAATTTATCTACTAAAAGATTTGATATATTTTCTACTTGTTCACTCTGTTGTATATCTTTTAATGAGATTGTTTTTAGTAAGTTTTCTTTGGCTTTTAAAGCTTTTATTTTATTGGTAAGTTCTACTGCTTTTTGAATATTTTTTTCATTTTTAGGCTTAATAATAGTGCTATTATCAACTAAACATCCATCTTCAAGTGAGTATTTGACTCTCTCTATAGTTATATCTTGAGGTATTTTTATAGTTATATCTCCACTTTGATTAAGATCATAAGATTTGCTTAAAAATGCTTTATTTGAGTATATATTTAGCTCTACATGTAAAGGTGTTGTTGTTGCAACTAGTGAAACTGCCATAGTAAGTAAAAGTATTAAATTTCTCATAAAATTCTCCTCTAGTATAATTCTAACATATAAGAGTAAACGGTTTATTAGCTAAGTTGAGATATAATCTAAAAAAAATACAGGATGGCAACGAATGGCACAAAAACATACAAAATATATATTTGTAACAGGTGGAGTATTAAGTTCACTTGGGAAGGGCATTGCAGCAGCTAGTATAGCAACACTTTTAAAAGAAGCGGGCTTAAAAGTAAGTATGCTTAAAGCAGACCCATATATAAATGTAGATCCAGGGACTATGAGCCCTTTGGAACATGGTGAAGTATTTGTAACAAATGATGGAGCAGAAACAGATCTTGATTTAGGACATTATGAGCGATTTTTAAATGAAGATTTATCACAAGATAATAACTTTACTACAGGAAAAGTTTACTCCTCAGTTATAGAAAAAGAGCGTCGAGGTGATTATCTAGGTAAGACTATACAGGTTATACCTCATATTGTAAATGAAATTTCAGACCGTATTAAAAAAGCAGGTGTAGGTAAAGATATACTTATAGTTGAGATAGGTGGCACTGTTGGTGATATTGAAGGGCTTCCATTTTTAGAAGCTATTCGATCTCTACGAAGTGAAGTAGGTAAAAAAAGAGCGATGTATATTCATCTTACTTTAATACCTTTTATCAAAGTAGCAGGTGAACTTAAAACTAAACCAACACAACACTCAGTACAAGAGCTTAGAAGAATTGGTATTAGTCCAGATATTATAGTTTGTCGTAGTGAAATGCCTCTTCCAAAAGAGCTTAAAAATAAACTTGCAAATGCTTGTGGTGTTGAGCGTAACTGTGTTATTGAAGCTACTGATGCTAAAACTATCTATAAGGTACCTTTAGCTTTTCAAAGAGAAAATATTTTAGCTCCTATTTCTGAGTTTTTAGACCTTGGAGAACTTAATCCAAATATGGAAAAGTGGGATACCTTAGTAAAAAGAGTAATCGCTCCAACAAATGAGCTTACTGTTGGTTTTGTAGGTAAATATCTTGATCTTAAAGAGGCATATAAATCTCTAACAGAATCTTTTATCCATTGTGGAGCTCATTTAAATGCAAAAGTAAAGATAAATTGGATAGACTCTGAAAAAGTTGAAGAGAAAGGTGCTGAACTATATCTAAGTGATGTAGATTGTATTTTGGTTGCAGGTGGTTTTGGTCCTCGTGGTGTAGAAGGAAAGATAAAATCTATCCAATATGCAAGAGAAAATAAAATACCATTTTTAGGAATTTGTTTAGGAATGCAACTAGCTATGATAGAGTATGCAAGAAATATTTTAAAAATAGAAGATGCTACTTCGGTTGAGTTTGATGAAAAGACAAAAAATCCAATTATATATCTTATAGATAATTTTTTAGATTCTGCTGGTAATAAGCAAGTAAGAACATTTAAAAGTCCACTTGGTGGAACTATGAGACTTGGTGGTTATGAGTGTGATACAAAGGCAGGCTCACTTTTAAGAGAAGTATACGAAGGTAAAAAGAGTATAATTGAACGTCACCGTCATAGATATGAAGCAAATCCAGAATACAGAAAAGAGTTTGAAAAAGCAGGTATGATTGTTAGTGGCGAGTCAAATGGTCTAATCGAAGTAGTAGAGGTTAAAGATCATCCTTTCTTTTTGGGAGTTCAATTTCACCCTGAGTTTACATCACGTTTGACAAACCCAAATAAAGCTCTTCTTGCATTTTGCGAGGCAGCATTGAAATCCCAAAAAAATGGGTGAGTTATTAAGTAAAGAAGATGTAAGGAAAATTTTATCGAAACGATTTAAAAATGATACTTGTAATTGCTTAGGTGAGATTCCTAAGCCTAACTCTTTTAAAGATATTGATAAAGCATCTTCACGGATAATAGAAGCCATAGAAAAGAAACAGAGGATTGCTATTGTTGGTGATTATGATGTTGATGGTGTAGTCTCTTCGGTGATACTTAGTGAATTTTTTGATGATTTAGATGTAGAGTATTCACTTGTAATTCCAAATCGTTTTAGTGATGGATATGGGCTTAACCCTGAAATAGTAAAAAGATTGGATGCAGATGTTATTATAACAGTTGATAATGGAATATCTGCAGTTGAAGCAGCTACTTACTGCAAGCAGAATAATATAGACCTTATCATAACAGATCATCACACAGTCCCAGCTACAGTTCCTAATGCTTATGCAATACTCAATCCAAAACAAGAAGATTGTGACTTTCCAAATTGTGAGATATGTGGAGCACAAGTCGCTTGGTATCTTGTCGCAAACCTGAAAGAAAAAATGGGCTTAGAGTATAATCTTGGTAAGTTTTTAGATCTTCTTTGTATCGCTATTATAGCTGATATGATGGAGCTTAGAGATATGAATAGAGTTATGGTTAAAAAAGGAATTATGGCTTTAAATTGCTCAAAAAGAGTAGCTTTTGAAGCAATAAAAGAGTATTTTTCAAAAAACTCTTTAGAGGGAGATGATATCTCATTTTTGATTGCACCTCTTATCAATAGTTCTGGTCGTATGGAAGATGCTATCTACTCTTATGAGTTTTTAAAATCAAAAACTTTAGAAGATGCTATGGAAAAGTTAGATTTCATAGTCCATTTAAATAATAGTAGAAAAGATGAAGAAAAAAATCTTTTTGAAGCTTCGTTAGAGCAGACAAGTGAAGATGAAAATATAGTCATTGTTTGGGGAGAAAATTGGCATGAAGGAGTTGTTGGGATAGTGGCTTCTCGACTCTCAAAAAGATTTAAAAAACCTGCTATTGTTTTTTCAATAAAAGATGGTAATGCCAAAGGAAGTGCAAGAGGTATAGGAGATGTAGATATACTTTCACTTATAGAGATGCAAAGTGAGATTCTTTTAGGTTTTGGAGGGCATAAAGGAGCTGCTGGAGTATCTATAAAAGAAGAGAATTTAAAAGAGTTCAAATCACGCATGATTGAGTCGAGTAAAGATATAACTACCAAAGATTTAGAAGCTGGTGGAGATGTTTTAGGTGAACTTGATATAAATAGTGTAGATTTTGAGTTACTTGAAATACTAGAAGAGTTTCAGCCATACGGACAGAAAAATCCAAAACCTAGCTTCATGTTAAGAGATGCTTATGTAAAAGTAGATAGAGTTATAGGAAGAGATAGAAGACATTTGAAACTTATACTTGTAAAAGATAATCACTCCATTGAATCACTATTTTTTAATTATGATGTTGATGTTAGAAGAGGTGATACTATAGATATACTTTTTAGTGTATCACGTAATGAGTATAGGGGTTTAGTTACCCCTCAACTACTTATAAAACAGATTTTAAAAGTTTAGGATAAAGATTAAAAACCTTTACCATCTTTAACAGGTACAAAGAGACACTCATCTAGTTCTTCGGTTTTTATATTAGTACCTGTTCTTATAAATCTTGTTATTACTTGTTTCCCATTTTTTTCTATTGGAGCAACTAAAATACCTCCATCGCTTAACTGTTCAAATAGTTTTTGTGGTACTTTTGGTGTTGAAGCTGAGAAAAGAATTCTATCATAAGGAGCAAATTCTTTCCATCCATTTTGTCCATCATCAAATCTAGTATGTACATTATGAATTCCCAAGTTTTTAAAACGTTCACGAGCTTCTATTAGAAGTCTTTCTACTCTTTCTATTGTAAATACTCGCCTTATAAGCCTACTTAAAACAAGAGCTTGATAGCCACTTCCACAGCCTATCTCTAAAACACTATCAGCACCTTTAGTTGACAAAGCTTTACTCATTTTAGCTACAGTTAAAGGAGAACTTATCCATTGGTCTGCTGCCATTGGAAGGGCATCTAGTTTATAGGCATGTCTAGAAAAACCTTTTGGTACAAACTCTTCTCTTTCACTTGTAACTAATGCTTTGTATATTTCATCATTTATATCACACACTTTTTTTATCTCATCTGCCATATTCTTACATTTTTGTAGTTTAATTTTAGTACCAAAGTTGCTCATTATAACCCTATATTTATATATCTTCTCATTTTTTTGATTTTGTTTAGATTAGCTTCATGCTTAATGATAAATGCCGAGTCATCTCTATATACATCTCCAAAAGGAGTTATAATAGCACTGCTACTTGCCATCTCTTCATCGCTACTATTAGCTACTATTACAAAAGCTTGATTTACAACTCCTAAAGCTTCACAAAGGATTTTAAGATGCTTTTTTCTTAGCTTACCCCAATAAGATGGGACTAAGATGATATCTGCTCCTTTTGTCTGTTGCCAAAGTTCAGTAAATCTTAATTCAAAACATATAAGTGTAGCAATTTTTATTCCATCTATTTCTACTATTTTTATCTCTTCTATTTTGCCAGAAGTAAAATGTTTTTCTTCTTCGCCAAGAGGAAAAAGTTTAGCTTTTGGTCTTGTTTGGATTAGTTTTTTATTGTGAAAAAGTTTTAGATTATTGAAGTATTTACCATCAATTTCTTCTATTAGAGTTAAAGCAAAGGTTTTATCTAGAGAGAGTTCTTTTAGTTCATTTAGTATGTTTTTAGAAAATTCAGCAGATTTTTTTAAATTATCGTATTTATATCCACTTAAACATAATTCAGGTGCTAAAACAATGGATTCTTTAGGAGTGAGGTTAAGTAGACGTTTAAGGGTCTTGAAGTTATCTTCAAGACCCTTTTTTTCATAGTCAAATTGAAGTGCAACTAAAGTTTTTTTAGAAGTCATCGAAAGATAAACTACCTTTACTATAGTTTGCTACATTTCCTTCAAAAAAGTTTGTTTTTTGTTCGTTGAATTTTGAAAAATCCTCTACCCATTTGATTGGATGTTCTGCATTGTACATCTTTTCAAATCCAACAGCACTAAGTCTTTCATCTATTAAAAAGTGTATATATTCCTCTATAATATCATCTGTAAAGCCCATAATCTGATTTTGAGTTATATACTGACCCCATTCAATCTCAAGTTTTCCAGCCTCTTTAAACATCGTAAGCACTTTTTCTTTAAGCTCATCTGTAAAAAGTTCAGGACGCTCTTTTCTAACAGAGTTAATCATATTTTGAAAAAGTAATAAGTGAGTTATCTCATCTCTTTGGATAAAACGTATCATCTGTGCAGAGCCAAGCATACGTCCAGCACGAGCAAGAGCATAAATAGCAGTAAAGCCAGAGTAGAAATAAATTCCCTCTAAAATCTGATTCGCAAACATAGCAAGAAGAAGTTTTTCTTCTGTTACATCACCAGCTAACTCCTCATATACACTCGATATATAAGCATTTTTACGTTTAAGAACATCATCATGTTTTTCCATCTCATAAATGAGATCAGTGTTGTCACAAATAGCTTCAGCCATAACAGCATAAGATTTTGAGTGATTTGCTTCTTCATAAGCTTGACGAGCCAATAGAGCATTGATTTCAGGTGCTGTTATGTAAGGATTTATATTATCGGCAAGATTGTTAGTTTGAAAACTATCCATACTAATAAGCTGTGACCAAACTAAATCATACATACGTTTTTCAGAATCTGTTAAGTTTTTGTTGTAATCAAGTACATCTTTAGTAGTATCAACCTCTTTAGGAAACCAAGTATTCGCTTCCATCATATCCCAAAGGTTTAATGCCCAAGAGTATCTAGCTTTTGTAAAGTTTAAAATACCATGAGGATTTCCACCGAAAACTTTTCTATCATTTAAACTCTCATCTGAACTAGGATTGTATATTTTCTTTCTCTCCATTTTATTGTCTCTCTTTTTTTT
>CAZIAJ010000125.1:0-6237 GCA_964537565.1 uncultured Sulfurospirillum sp. | reverse complement strand
CCCTTCTAAGGCATAGGCCAAAGGTTCGAATCCTTTAGGGCGTACCACTGCATTTTTTATGTTATCATGTCAGAAGTGACGTTAAATACTTATTCCACGCGGACGTGGTGAAATTGGTAGACACGCCAGACTTAGGATCTGGTGCCGCAAGGTGTGAAGGTTCAAGTCCTTTCGTCCGCACCATCCATTTAAAATCAAACTTCAAAATTTAATTTCTAATTTATAATTTCTAAAAATATTAGGATAACTATGAGTGAAATCAAACTAACAGTTCCAGAAGCACACCTTGAAACAGTACTTCATATATTAAACAATTTAAAAAGTGGACTTATTAACTCTATTGAAACCGATTCAAACAAAAAAACAAGAACACCTCAGTACCAACCAAAACACAGTGGTGTCATCTATGAGCATGAATCTGGTACACATGATACAAGTGGAAAATACTCAGCAAAAGCTTATAAAGAGAGACTTAAGAAGAGGTTATAATAGCTTTTAAACTATAATTCTCCCCCTCCTGAAGTATTTTAAAATCATCAAAAGCATTGGCACTTTCTATACAAACAAACTCTTTGTAGTCCTCTGTTTTCATTGCTGACATTCTTTTACACTTTTCTATCCACGGATTCCATACCACTACTGAAGAGGAACCTTTTGCCTGAATAATCACTTTTTTTCTTTTATCTTGCAAAAGTAATGGCCTGTCAACTTTTTGATATACATTGTCAAACTCTTCACTAATTTTTATACTCTCTTTTTGTATGTATTGTGCATTTAAAAGTGCATCATAATAGGGCTTCTCTTCAAGACCAAAGATTTCCACATCTTCAATATTTGAGACACGAAAATATGTATGCAGAGCTTGAGTTAGTGCAAAGGCTCTTTCATCTTTGTTTCTTGTTATAAGCTCTATCTCTAAAGTATCTGAGATTTTAAATACTACTTCAAGAGTAAACTTGTAGTTCCATAATCTTCTAGTCTGCATATCATCTTCTAGTTTTAAGATAAGCTCACTTGTATGCATATCAACCTGCTTTAAAGAGACCAAAGAGAAGATAGAAGTTCTTGCAAAACCATGTTGAGGAAGTTTAGGATTGTTCATCCCAAAAGAGGGCCAACAAATGGGGATGCCACCTCGTATAGCTTTGCCATACTCAAAACAACTCTCAGAGCTCAACCAAAGTAAATCTTTTTTTCCTTTAACCTTATACTCAAATATATGAGCCCCTTGTAGTGCTATCTTAGCACTTACAATATCATTCATAACTTCGATATATTCAAAACCATTAGGTAGTTTTTTTATCTCCATGATTTTATCTTATGCCATTTATAACCATACATAAATATAATAAAATAACAAAAGATACCAAGGATGTATGAGAACTGCATATTTCCACTCTCTTGAACAATTTTTCCAAACAGAAGTGGTAAAAGTGCCCCACCAGCTATTGCCATAATAAGTAAAGCACTCCCTTTTGGTGTATGTTTTCCTAAGTCTTCAAGGGCTAAAGGCCAGATAGTAGGCCAAACCAGAGCATTAGAAAGCCCTAAGAGAGCTACAAATGTCACACTGTTTGGAAGTGTTGTAATACCACTCCACCCCCAAAGTATCTCTGAAAATGTAGTGTCTGTAGTAGAACTAAAGATTATGCCTAAAATAAATAAAGAGCCTAAAAGAGCTGAAGCGATCAAAGCTTTTTCTTGAGAAAGATATCTTGGAATAAAAAAAACTCCAACAAGATACGAAATCACCATAAAAACCATAGTATATGAAGTAAGTGCTGTCGCATTTTGCAATCCAATATTTTGTGCATAAAGTCCAATGGTATCACCTGCTATCACTTCAATACCTACATAAAAAAAGAGTGCCACAGCACCAAGAACAACACGGGGGAACCTAAAGATTGTCTCATCATCATACGCATCACCCTCAAACTCCATCTCAGGTAAAGAGGAAAACTTCACTAAAGCAACAAGAAAAAAGAGTACTCCAGCCATCATGCCATAAGGCACAACTAACTTCTCTGCTAAACCTTGAATATCACTCGGTTCTAAAAGCGAGGTATCCCCTAAGTCTGCAAATATGAGTGCTGTAAAAAGTAATGGAACAAGTACTCCGGCACTCTTGTTAATGAGTCCCATGATGCTTATTCGCATCGCTGCACTCTCTTGTGGACCTAAGAGCACAATATAAGGGTTCGAAGCTGTTTGGAGTATTGTCAGTCCAGTTCCAAGGGTAAAAAGTGCTGTTAAAAACAAAGTAAAACTAGCACTAAATGCAGCTGGTATAAAGCCCAAGGCACCTATTGCCATCACACCAAGTCCTATGGCCATACCGTTTTTGTAACCTGTTTTCTCAAGTAAGACTGCCATAGGTAAAGCCATTACAGTATATGCAATATAAAATGCAAAAGTGACAAATAAAGCCTCAAAGTCATTGAGATCCAAAATAAGCTTCAAAAATGGGATAAGTGAACCATTAAGCCATGTTACAAAACCAAAAATAAAAAATAAAATTCCTATGATTAGCATGGGAAGAAAAGTTGATTTTTTAGCCATTTTTTAAACTCTCCAAATATTTTGCAACACCATCTTCATCGTTTGTGTGCTCTAGTACAACATTGGCCTGAATTTTCACGCCAGCTTGTGCATTTGCTACAGCTACAGAAGTTTTAGCAAGTGCAAACATTCCTACATCATTAAAATTATCGCCAAAGACGGTAAGTTTTGCTAAATCAAATCCAAGGTACTCACTCACACTCTGTATGCCATGAGATTTATCTGCATCTGTATGAAGCAGTGTTAAAAAATAGCACCCCACATATGCTTCTGGTGCCAAGATATACTTCAACTTCTCTCCAAAGATTGCTTTGAGATTTGCCTCAAGTTCTCGCAGTTCATCTTCTTCACCCATATAAACCACTTTAAAATTCTCCTTAAGTGCTTCTATATTTTTTCTCTCTTGAAGATTATCTGCTTTAACATAGCGTTTAAGTACTGCTTCTTGATAATTATTTAAAATACTAGAGTGTAAAAACACTTCATTAAGCTTACCCTCACCCAAAGAAAGAATAAAAGGAAAGATACCTAATTTTGCACCCTCTGCTACAATAGCATCGGCTATATCTTTTTCTATAAACTTTGTATCTATGATCTTTTTGTCACTTCTTGCGATAAGTGCACCATCAAGTAAAATTAAAGGAGCATTTATATGTACACCCTTTAAAAACTGCATAGTTTTCCTATAGGTTCTTGCCGTTGCAACACTTAAAATCGCTTCATCTGCATAAGAGTTCCAAATTTTTTTAGTATAATCACTTAACGACAAATCATTTCTCAAAAATGTATGGTCCAGATCAGTTATATAAATATTTTTCATAACTATAGTATAGCAAAATTATAATGGAGTAGGATGTGAAAACAGCAGTAGTAACAGGTGCCAGTTCAGGAATAGGCAAAGCACTTACACAAAGACTTTTAGACTTAGGTTATAAGATCATAGGAGTGAGCCGTAGTATCACTCAAAAAGATTTCGCTTCTACAAATTTTCAAGCTTTACCTGCTGATTTAAGTGATGAAAAAGAAACACTCAAGCTCTGCGAAATACTCAAAAAAGAAAACATCTCTCTCCTTGTTCACTCTGCTGGTTTTGGAAGGTTTGCACCCCACGAGGAATTAAACGCCACCACCATTACTAAGATGACTTTTTTAAATCTTACTGCTCCTATGCTCCTTACAAATGCCATGCTTAGAGATCTTAAAAAAAATGATGGCTACCTCATCAACATCAACTCCATAGAGGCACTTCGTGCAAGTAAATTTGCTGGTGTTTACTCCGCTACAAAAGCAGGGCTAAAAGCCTTTGGTGATGCTCTCTTTGAAGAAACACGTAAAAGTGGGCTTAGTATTACAAACATTAACCCAGATATGACAGAATCAGCATTTTATGATGAACTTCGTTTTGATGTAAGTAATAAAGAGGATGAAAAGCTAATGGCTGAAGATATAGCCGATGCACTCGAACACATACTCACTATGCGAAAAGGTGCGGTAGTAAGTGAGTACACTATAAGAAGTTTACAATTTGGGATTATTAAAAAGTCTAAGAAGTAATATCGAACTTAGCAGTTTTATTTGCTACTGCAGAATTTAAAAATCTTATATTTTTTTGCATCTGAATCATAGAAGATTCTGTTTTGTCTTTAAGACCCTGCACTAAAGAAGTAGCCTCTTTTAACAGGTAAATAGCTTCTGTAATATCTTTTTTTTCACTCAGAGCTGGAAGATTTTCCATCAAATTGTTTAATTTATCTAAATCTTGCTCTATAATTGCAATTTTTAGATTATTAAGCCACATCTGTTGTATCTCTCCATGCTGCTAACAACTCTTTAAAAACATGTGAACATTCATCTAACTTCGAACTATCTGTATCAATACCTGCTTGTGTTATAAGCTGTATTTCATAACTATATAAACCAAAAAGATATTTAGAAATACTACCCTCTTCTTCTACATTTAATATAGAAATAAGCTCAGTTATAATAGATATAGATCTATTAATCCAATAAACTTTTTTCTCTACATTACCATCTTTCATCGCTTTCTTTGCTTGAGCATTAAAACGCAGTACCCCTTCATAAAGCATCTCTATTAATTTGGCAGGAGATTCCACTTGAACATCATTTTGAGCATATACATTATGAGCTATATTTCCATACATTTTAAATCCTTTTTCATCCTCTTTCTTATTCATACTAGATCGTCATTTTTAATTAAAACTTTAATTGTTATTTTGATCTGAATTCGCCATATCAGTAAACATACTTGATGCACTATTAAGCTGTGCAATCATTCCATCATATGCTGCATACTGTTGTTTAAGTATCGCATATTTAGAATCTAAACTTTCCGTTAAAGAGATTTTTCTATCTTCTAAAGACTGGATACCATCATCAAGATATGTTTTATAATTATCAAGCATACCATTAAAACGTGTATAGTCTTCAACCTTCGCACTCATCTCGGTAAATGCACCTTCAACAGTTGTAACGGTTCCATCTGCATTTGTATAATCTCCCCCTGAGAAGAAAGCTTCTACATTTGCTGGATTTTCATCCATTTTTGTATTAAAAATAGTTTTATCTATGCTTAATTTTCCATCTTTATCGATATCAAATCCAAAATCATAAAGTGTACCAACTCCACCACCAACATTATCCATCATACCTCTCAATGAATTTTGAAGGGATTTCATAGTACTTTCACCAGCAAAGATACCACGTTCTTCAGAATCAATAGAGTTCTTTGTTGCACGACCAAGTTCATCCATAGTCGCATTGTATTTTTCTATAAAACTATCTATTTTTGATGTGATATTATCTCTATTTTGAGTGACACTTACAGTAGATACACCTAATTCTTTCAAAGTGATGTCATAACCTGTAATTAAATCTGTAATATCATTTGAAGTTCTAGTAATCGCTTGCCCATTAAAAGTAAACTCTGCATCAACGCCCGTTTGAACTGCTGTCAGATCATCTGTTAACTGAGTTCCAGAAAGATTTCCTGTATTGTCAGTGATCGTAATATCTTGTGTAGTTCCTGTGTCAGCTGAGTTTAGAAACAATCTAAAATCACCATCAGCAACTTGCACAATTGTAGCATTCACCTTATCTCCAGCGATATCATTGATAGAGTTCTTCAAATCTTCTAAGGTAGTTGTTGCATCATAAGCAATGGTAAAATCTACTCCATCAATATTTAAATTCATGTCCCCAGCTGCACTTGCGATTGTAGAAGTTGTAGCAGCATAAGTACCCGATTCTTCTATCTGTTTAGTAGCAAGTTGTGTTACATCGAGAGTAAAGTCCTGTAAGTCACTATTTGCTGAAGCTGTAATCTCTACAGAAGTTCCACTTACACTAGTCGTTCTCTCATCAAAAAGTGCTGGAGTTTTCAACTCTCCTATAGCATCATACAAGTTTGTCATGTTTGCATCTATAACATCATATTCAGCTACTTTGTCCTGTTGATTTGCAATCTCTAAATCTAAGGGTTGAATCTGTGCTGCATCATCAGCTTCTCTTAATTGGTCTAATAAATCTTGAGTTAATATACTTGAACCTGTTCCTAATGCACTGATACCCATCATAAATCCTTTTATAAATAATCTTTCATTATTATATTCTATATGAAGCTATTATCGACTATTTTGGTAAATACTTTAATGGTACTTT
>CAZIAJ010000124.1:0-6264 GCA_964537565.1 uncultured Sulfurospirillum sp. | reverse complement strand
TTATACTTTTATTTTCTGAATATTGTTACATTCTATTGCTCTATAGGTGAAAATATTGCTTAAGTTATAGTGACGAATAATATTTTCGTTAAAATCTACTATACTATAGACATGAAATATCACCACATACAAATAATCACCAAAACCAAAAAGAACCATAGCTACTTCTCAGGTTCTATGTTTCGTGGAGCTTTAGGTTATGCTCTTAAAAAAGTAGTTTGCATTAACCCCTCTTACCAGTGTGAAGGCTGTTTTGCAAAAGATAGTTGCCTTTACTATGACTTTTATGAGCTAAAAAATGTAACGCATCCATACCGACTAGATATTGAGTTAGGAAAAGATGACTACAGCTTTGGGCTCTACCTGTTTGAAAATGCTTGTGAAAAGTTACCTTATGTTTTAAGTGCTATTCAGCAGATGCTAACAGCACAGGGTTTAGGAAAAGAGCATGAGAAAGTAATAGCGTTTAGCATAACTGTTAATGGTAAAGATGTCTATAATGGAACAGGTTTTAATTTGGAAAGCTGTAGGTTCGGTAACACCGAACAAGATTTTTTGACAAACAAAATGTTCGGTGTTACCGAACCTACGAACATACATCTAAAACTAAAAACTCCATTACGCATGAAAAAAAACAACCGTTTCATAAAAGACGACGTAGACTTAGAAGATATTTTACGCTCCATTAACCAAAGAAAATCACAGCTAAAAGGTGATGCTTCATATGTAAAGTTAGATTTTAAGCCAAGCTATACGCTTATTTCTAAAAATTTAGAATACAAAACTTTGTTAAGAAAAAGCAACCGACAAAAGAGACACATGCACATGGACGGAGTCATAGGTGAAGTGGTTCTAGCAGGGGTCGATGTCAAAAGTTACGAGCTTTTAAAACTTGGCGAGGTTATTGGTGTGGGCAAACAGACGGTTATGGGTTTGGGGACAATCGAGGTTGTTGGGTTTTAAACTCATTTAAACCTCACCATAAAACATAACTTTTAACAGTTTAATATTAAAAAATAATACTAAATTACACACTTAATATTTTAAAATATTTTATTCTACATTCTTCCTACTCATCTTCATTTAAAACAGTACAATAGATTATATGGTATGAAAGAGTCTAAACGAACTATATCTTCGTTTGTTTGGGTTATACTTTTTTAGAAAATAATTTTACGATGGGGAGATTGGATGAATGAAATGAGTTATTTTAGTGATGATGAGAAGTTTGAGGGTATAGTAGTTAAAGACTCAAAAGATATAGATAAATTACTTAAGAGTAGTAACTATATAGTTTCGGGAAATTTTTATGGTATTCAAAAGTTTATTTTTGAAAACCTATCAACAATAAATGCAAGTAAAGTATTACGTTCAAAATCAGCTTTTGTAGAGATTTTTACTTATTATTTAGCAAGATATATTTGTAGTTCATTAAATTTAGATAATGACAATATATTAACAACTAATGCAGGTAAATTTGAGATTTTAGTTGATGAGATGGAAGCTTCTCAATTAGTTACGATACAAGAGAAGATAAATAACTACTTTATTGATATATTTTTTGGTTTAAGTGGTGTGGCTATTTTTTATGAACCTATCAAAGAAGATTATCAAGAGTTGAGAGAGGCTATTAGTAAAAGAGAGGAGTTGAAGAAGTTTTCAAAATTTAAACTGCTTGAACAAGCTCCTGTTTTAGAAAACTACAACAGTAACTTAACCAATCAAACACTTTGTAAGGTTTGTAATTTTAGAGAAAAATCTAAAGATGAACGATGTAGTGTTTGTGATGGTTTTGTTCGACTTGGTGAGTATTTGGTTGGGGCAAAAAGTTCTTATTTGAGTTCTAAGTTAGGTATTGATATTTCATATTTTGATGATTTTGATATAGAGATAGCGTTGAATGATAGATTAAAGTCTTATGTTCAAAAAGATGGAAAAGAGATAGCTACCTTTGAAAATTTGGCTAAAAGTAGTTGTGATAAAGGAATAGATGGAATAAAATCATTAGCCATTTTAAAAGCTGATGTTGACAATATGGGTAAATTTCTAAAAAATAGTGAAGTAACCAATCGTTTTGAAACTTTTGATAAGTTTTCCAAAACAATAGATAACTTCTTTTCGATTTATATTCCTCAAAAGTTAATGAAAGGTAGGTTTAAAAATACCTATACTGTTTTTGCAGGGGGTGATGACCTCTTTTTACTTGGTGCTTGGGATGAGATATTAGCGTTAGCACGAGAGATAGAAAAAGATTTTAAACTTTTTATGAAGAATAAAAATGAGTTAACTATCTCTTTTGGAATTGCTATTGCTAAACCGTCAACTCCTATTAGTTATTTAGCAGAGCATACTGAAAAGCTTTTAGAGAAAGCTAAAGATATTGATGAGAGTAAAGATGCTATTTCACTTTTTGGTGAGACAGTTAAGTGGCAAGAGTATAAAGATACTTACAAAAAACTAGATGAACTCTTTAAAGGTTTTGAAACTGTTAATATGGCTACACTTTATAGTTTATTAACGTTTTGTGATATGGCTAAAAATATCAATGAAGACATTAGAAATACGATGTGGAAATCAAAATTGAACTATCTATTTAATCGCAATATAGATAAGAGGTTTTACTATATTTTAGATGATTTAAACAAGAGTATAGAGAAGTATCCTGAAGAGACCAAGATGTTTTTGAGTGAATTTATTTATAAAAGGAGAAAAGCGTAATGCCAAAAGAGATTAAGTTAGATTATAGCATTGATAAAGAGTTGTTTAATACAACAGCAGAGGATTGGGCAAAAGTTATTAATGGAACAAAAAAGACACAAGTACGAGGTTTTTATGACAAAATTTTAGATTTGGAAAAGCAGATAAAAGAGGATGGGTTTAATGATGTTTATCCATTTATAAAAATGCTCAATTCTAAAGTTGCTTATGGTGTTACTCGAAAAGTCATTAATGATGATTTTCAAAAGATGATGACACAGTGTTTAGCACAGATAACAGCAGATGATGAGGGGAAAGAGAAGTTTAGAGTCTTTAAACTTTTTTTTGAGTCAGTATTAGGTTTTTACAAGGAGAAAAAATAAGATGAAAATAATTAAATTGATAGGTGAGATTAATCTTTTAAGTGGACTACATATTGGTGGTGGAGATGATACCATGAAGATAGGAGGGATTGACAATGGTGTTATTAAAGATGTTAACTCAGAAGAGCCTTATATTCCAGGAAGTTCACTTAAAGGGAAAATGAGAAGTTTGTTAGAGTGGGATTCTGGTGTAGTAAATCTACAAAAAGATAAAAAAGATGAAGAGGGAAAGCCTTTGACCTCTAAACATATTTTTAAAGAAGATGGCTCATTTCATGATGTTGCTTATGAGAGCAAAGAGCTTTTAGAAAAGGCAGAGACACTTCTTAAACTTTTTGGAGACAAAGAGGGTAGATATGGTATAACCCGAATTAGTGTAGGGGATTGTACTTTGGTAAAAAATGGTTTAAAAATCTCAGAAGCAAAGTATGAAAATGTCATTGACAGACAAAAGGGTACAGCTGAACATCCAAGACAAATAGAACGTGTCCCTGCTGGGGTCTCTTTTAGTTATGATATTCGTTTAAAAGTATTGAATGAGAATGAAGAGGAGTCTTTAAAGGCAATGATTAAACGAGGTATGGAACTTGTGGAAAATGATTACCTTGGAGGAAGTGGTAGTAGAGGTTATGGACGTGTATCTTTTTCAAACAAAAGTGAATGGGTAGAGTAATGAAACTCTATAAAACAACCATTACTCCGATGTCTAATTTTGCTACATCTATTAAAGGAGACACACTATTTGGGCAAATGTGTTGGGCAGTTTTTTATCTGTTTGGTAAAAGCAAATTAGATATGTTTTTAGATGGCTATGAGCGTAAACCTTTTTTGGTGGTTAGTGATGGTTTTGCTTCTAACTATTTACCTAAACCTTATCTTCCAAGTTCTCTTTTGGGCGAAGATAATGACTTAAAAAAAGAGAATCGAAAAAAAGTATGGCTTAAATTGAGTGAGCTTCAACAAGGTCAATACACTAAAGCAGTTGAATTAGAAAAAGATAAAAAGAGTGTTGTCGTACATAACTCCATAAACTACCTTAGCTCAACAACAGGAGGAGAGGGTTTTGACCCTTATGGTATAGAAGAGGAGAGCCTACAATCTAAAGATATTTACTTTTTAATAGCTGATGATTTTACGAAAGAGATGTTAGCAGAGTGTTTGGAGTTTGTTGCATTGCAAGGGTATGGAAAGAAGAGTGGTACAGGAAAAGGAAGATTTGAGTTTAGTGCTTTTGAGCTTGTAGAGTTTAATAAAAAAGAGTCTACAACTTTTATGGCACTTTCTCCTTTTAGCCCTTATGGTATGGAGGTAGAGGAGTTATATTATGAGCCTTTTACCCGTTTTGGCAAACATGGAGCAGGATTAGCAAATAAGAATCCTTTTAAAAAGCCCTTGTTGTTAGCCGATACTAGTGGTGTTGTTGTATTTAAAGAATCTCAATCTATACCTTATATTGGTTCAGCCATTTCAGGACACTCAAGCCATAGTGGAACAGTGCATCAAGGTTATAGCATTGTTGTGCCTCTTAAGGAGCTATCATGAAAAACTATAGAGTAAAATTAACAGCTTTAAGTGCCATTCATATTGGTACAGGAGAAGTCTATGAGCCTACAAACTATGTGATTGATAATGGATTTTTATATGAGTTTGATGAGGTTCTTTTTTTGCAACATTTACCCAGTTCTAAACGGACAGAGTTTATTAAATATACTGAAATGCAAACAGAACATGGCTATGAGTTGTTTGAAAAGATTCATCATTTTATTGTTGAAAATAAACAGTATGCGAAAGAGGTAGCTTTTAACAAAGTTAGCGTCTCTAAAATGATTGAGAGTAAGTATTTCAACGATATAGCAAAAAAAGTTCAAGTAGAGAAGAGAAAAAACTCCAAGTATGCAAAAAGTGTTTTTAATCAATTTGAGATTAAAAAAACACAACGATTAGAGAATAAGGGTTTAACTTATTTGTCTGGAAGCAGTATTAAAGGGGCAATTTCAACAGCATATCAAGAGTATATCTACAAAGAACAAGGAAGGCATAAACATAAACAGTACTTTAGTATGCAAGGGGACAAACTCTTTAGAAATTTATCTGTTTCCGATACGTTGGTTCAAAAGTCAGATACACTAATTGGTTTTGCTGTCAATAAAGAGCGATTTGAAGAGGATGGAGCTGAAATTTCTACTATGTTAGAGGTCAATACAAAAGGGAGTGAGTATCTTTTAAACTTGACAATCAAATCTCTACTAAATGATAATGGTGAATCTATAGAAGAAGTGATTACAAAAGATAAACTCATTAAAGCTTGTAATAAACACTATCTTCCTATTTTTAAAGATAAAGAGCGTCGTAATTTACCATTGAATGAAAACCAGTTCCTTATGAGTTTAGGAAGACATAGTGGTGCAAGGGCTGTAACTATAGATGGAATTAGAAAAATCTTGGTCAAATTAGCTCAAATTCAAAATAAAAAAGATGAGGGAGATAATGCAACTGTTAGAATTGAAAGACTGCATAAAAAAAGTTATTTTGAGTCAGATAAAATAGCTGAACTCTTAGCTGAAGAGAAGTTTTTAAATGATAAAGAGAAAAAAGTTTGGCAAGATGGGAAACATTTTATTGAAGAGCCTAAAAAGTTAGAATGGTTAGTTGAAAACAGAAAAAGAGTTACTATCAATGCGTATTTAACAGAAGAGACAACCATTTGGAAATTTTCAGAAACCAATAAAGGAAGTGTTGAGGGTTCTTTTGGTTGGGTTGTTGGTGAGTTTATTGATGAAGATGAGTATTTGAGATTATTAACACAATTTCAAGAGTTTGAGAACAATAGAAAAAAAGAGATAGATGCTCTTCAAGAAGAGGTCAAATTAAAAATTAAAATGGCTAAAGAGGAAGCTCTTTTAAATAAGCAAAGAAGAGAAAAACAAAGAGAGGAAGAGAAGAAAAAAGAGCTAGAAGCAAAAGCAGAAAGAGAAGCCCAGTTAGCACAAATGACTCCTTTAGAGAAGAAGTTAGATGATTTGGTTCAAAATGATAAAGCCAATACTCCTAAAAGTACTTTACTATTTAATGCTATCAAAAATAATGAGTTTGAAGATGAGTATTTAGAAGCTTTAGAACTTTTAAAATCTGATGTAATGAAAAAAATGTGAGGCTGAAAACCTAGTCAAAGTACGGTATAGTA
>CAZIAJ010000123.1:4136-6345 GCA_964537565.1 uncultured Sulfurospirillum sp. | reverse complement strand
TTTAAATTCCAAAATATCCCCTTAGTTTTTCCATGTTGTTTCTAAGTGTTACATGTAGGTATGTTCCGTAGATTTTTTCACTTTTCCATGAGCCATAACTTGCGTTTTTAAAGTCATCTTTTTTGCTTAAAAGTTCTACCCCTTTTGGAGGGTTTAATGGCTTTGAGTAGTGAAAAGCATGACCTTTTATGCCTAAATCGGACAAATAATATCCTAATCTAACTCTTTTGTCCATTAATCTGAATTCTAAATCCAAAATTCCACTCATAGGTTTATCATCAATCTTTTGTGATAAATACAGTAGCCCTGCGCACTCTGCATAAATATAACCTTTTTTTGCATGATTTATGAGTGAAGCTTTAAATTTTTGCATTTTTTTGTAGCTATCATCTATTTCTATGTAGCCACCAGGAAGATATACTACATCACAATCAGTTGGGATTTTCTCATCATCTTTTGCACTTACAAATACTACTTTGCTAAAAATCTCTTTTAAAAACTCAATATTATCATGGTAGATAAATGAGAAATTTTTATCTTTTACTATGGCTATTTTTTTATCTACTTTATTACATTTTTCAAATGTATACTCTTTACATGTAGGCTTTTCTATGGCAAAAAAACTCTCTAGTTTATTTAAATCTATATATTTTAGAACTTCGTTACTAAGAGCTTCAAGTTTTTTAGTTTCACTCAAATCCAACCCTAAGTGGGTTGATTTTAAAGTTGGTAGATTTTTCTCTATCCATCCAAGTACTAAAATATCATCAAAATCCTCTAAAATCTGTTTTTTTATAAGCTCAAAGTGCATTTTTGAAGATAGTTTGTTTAAAACAACTGCTTTTATAGTATTGTCATCTTTATAAGTTTTCATTCCTTTTAAAACAGCACTTATGGTTATGTATGAGCCACTTCCATCAAGAACTAGTAGAGTAGGAATTTTTAAAAGTTTACTAACTCCATAAGCAGAACAACCTTTGTCAAGTCCATCATAAAAACCCATAACACCCTCTAGTATAGAGAAATTTTTATCGCTATATCTACTAAAAAGCCATTCTACTTGGCTATCATTCATTAAAAAGCTATCAAGATTTATACTTGGAGTTTGACATATACTCTCATGAAATTGTGGGTCTATAAAATCTGGACCAATTTTAAAAGGCCTTACACTCTTTTTAAAGTGCCACAGAAGAGCAGTAGTAAGAAGTGTTTTGCCTTGGTTTGAGGCTATGGCTGAGATACAAATTGCATTCATTTTATTTTACTTTATATGGTTTTTAGATATTATGATACTATGAAAAATCTTAGAGGCTACAAAAAACGATATTTTAAACTTTCAACTATTGCAATGTACTCTACTATTTGCAAACTATCTAAGATAGAGATAAATATGCTATACCACAAGTTGGCATACGAATCGAGTTTACCAACACGTGCACCACCAAAAAACTTTTTAATTATAAAAAACTAATTCTAGGTGAGAGCCTAAACTACAAAAAAAGTAAAATAAAAGGATATAAAATGCATATAGAAGCAGGTGTAGTAGCAGGAGCTAAGATAATACTTAGCTATGGAACAGCAGCGGGAGTTTTAGGAGTTGGAGCTAAATTGGCTTGGGAAAATGTAAAAGATAATGGTGTTTTATCATTTGCAATAAAAAGTATATTGGCAACTATCATTGTGTTTAGTTGTTTTGAGGTTTTACCTCATTATCCAATTGGTATTAGTGAAGTACACCTTATACTTGGAACAACAATATTTTTGATTTTTGGAGTTGCCCCAGCTATGCTTGGACTTGCAACTGGTCTTTTGATTCAAGGAGTGTTTTTTGCACAGTTTGACTTACCTCAATATGGTATCAATGTAACAACATTATTAGCTAGTATGATAGCTTTAAACTATGCAGTAAAATCAATCATACCAAAAGGTACAGCTTATAAAGATATCAGCTATTCTCAAATGTTAAAAATGTCTATTGTTTGGGAAGGTGCTATCGTATCATGGGTAGCTTTTTGGGCTCTTTATGGTCAAGGATTTGGAAGCGAAAACTTACATAGTATAGCTACATTTGGTGGAGCATATATGAGTGTTATCATCTTAGAGCCACTTGTAGATTTGGCAGTTTTAAGTGCAGTAAAAGCATTTAATATGAAAAAATGTAACATCTTTTTTGATAAAAAGCTAAATAACTGTAAAGCTTAGTATATGA
>CAZIAJ010000123.1:0-4036 GCA_964537565.1 uncultured Sulfurospirillum sp. | reverse complement strand
AAATGTAACATCTTTTTTGATAAAAAGCTAAATAACTGTAAAGCTTAGTATATGAAGAGGTATAGACACTATAAAAGGGGCAAAGCGATAGTTTTGTCCTGTTTTGGCTCAATCATAGAACAGCAGAGATATTTGGACTTAAAAGAATTGGTTCAAAAAGAGTTTCCTAGTTGTGATGTTTTTCTCTCTTTTAGTTCTCGTATGGTTTTAAAACACCTTGAAAAAAAAGAGGAGAAGTTTAAAAATCTGGCTCAAGTTTTAGCAGATGTTGATATGTTGGGATACAAACATATAGCTGTAAGCTCAATCAACCTTTTCCCAACAGATGAACATGAGTTTATGAAAAAGATTGTAGAGGGTTTTAAGAGTTTTTCTTTAGCCCATATCAGTTATAGTGATGCGATTTTAACTAAAACAAAACAGACAAGCAGTTTTTTAAAAGATTTATATGTAGAGGTTTCTAAACTAGATACTGCAAATCTGTTTGTGATTCATGGGACCCCAAAGTTAGATACTTTTGGAATAGAGTCTATAAACTATTGTGCAAAATATTTAGAGTTTTTAGATGAGAGAAACTTTGCATTTTCACTAGAGGGTGCATTTGCTTATAGTGATGTAAAAGATATTATAAAAACAAATATAAAAAAGAGAGGTTTTGAAAAAGTACAAGTCATACCTATGCTTTTAGTAAGTGGAAATCACTATGAGAAAGATATGTTTGAGATAAAAGATGACCTTTTAAGTGATTTTCAATCATCTGTGGTTAGCTTGAAAAATCAAACAAGCTTTAATTTGCTAGGTATCAAAAACATACAAAACATCATCGTGGAAAATATAAAAGAGACATTTACAAAAATGGGGCTTAAATGAACAGACTATTTATGGTCTCTTTAGGGCCTGGTGATTTTGAGTTAGTTACCTTAAAGGCTCTTCGAGTTTTAAAGCAGTGTGATGTTATCTGTATACCTACAAAAAGTAAAGATAGTTTTGAAAAGTCTATGACTCATAAAATAATTAAAAAACTAATGAGTGAGTATGGCTTTGAAAAAGATATAGTACCTATATACTCTCCAATGCAGTTTAAAAAAGAGGATTGGCAAAGAGAAGCAGATGAGATACAAGAGTGTTTTAAAAACTCTACAAATGTCTGTTTTGTGACACTAGGAGATAGTGCTATATATAGTAGTGTCTATTATCTTTTAGATTTGATAAAAGAGCAAAATATAGAGTTATATGAAAATTCTGAAGTTATAGCTGGTGTTACTTCATTTTCACAAGCTTCTGCAAAGATAAAAAAACCTCTTTGTGTTGGAGATAGTGCATTGGAGATAGTGCCACTTTTAGACTATGAAGTGCCAAAAACAACAGTCTATATGCGACCAAAGATAGGTATGGATACATCTAATATAAAAAACAGAGGGAGTTTTTATACTTTTGAAAATTTAAATTTTAAAGATGAGAAAGCTTTGGATTACAAAAAGAAAAAAGTAGAAAAGTATATGACCCTTTTTGTGGATTTTTTTGATGGTAAAGAGTAGGGTAAAAAAAGAGGATTTAGATTTTCAAGTAACATCACTGAAAGCAACGAGTGATGGTCATACAGATAGTGTTTACATAGTAGACGATAGATATATACTCAAAGTTTTTGAGAAAGCAGATGAGGTATGTATAAAACAAGAGATAAGACTTTTGGATTTATTAAAAGATTTGGTAGTTCCTAAGGTCGTTAGAGAAGTTTTTTTTATAAAAGATAAGCCAGCTCTTATGTTTACAAAACTTGATGGGAAAAGTGTCGAAAAAGCTACTCAAGAGCAGATTAGAGAGATGGCACTATTTTTGAAAAGTTTTCACAAATTGACTTATGCTAAAACAACAACAAATGAGAATATTTTTGAGAAAAAAAGAGTGGAAAAACTAGTTTTAAATTCAAAAGATGAGAAGCTTATAAGGACTTATAACTCTTTACATGTAGAGCTCAAAAATGATGGTATCATACATGGTGATCTGTTTTTGGATAATGTTTTATTTCAAGGCAATAAATTAAGTGGTGTTATAGACTTTATAGATGCTTGTGAGGGTGATTTTATTTTTGAATTGGCTGTAATTGCTTTTGCTTGGGATTTAAATAAGAGTGATTTAAAGATTTTGTTGTCTCATTATGATGAGAGTATAGATATAAAAGTGTTTAAAGAGTATATACAATATGCTATTGTTTGTTACTGTGCTTTTAGAGCTAAGATAGGGCGAGATTATAAAGATTTAGTAGAGAAATTGGAGAAATTATGATAGAAAAAATAGTAGGAAATATTGATTTTTTAGAAAATTTAAGAGGTAAAAGTGCTTCATTTGCTTTAGCAATAAGTACAACTAAAACATGCGAGATAGATGGTTTAACACAAGCTGGAATACCAGGATTTATCTACTTGACACCGACATTAGATGCAGAGTTTTTATGTATTGGAGAGGTAAGAAGTTTGGATAACATTGCTGAGACTCCAAAAGGAGTTCCAACTCCAGCACTTATAAGTCGTGCAATCCATCTTTTAAAACCGTATAAAAAGTTAGAGATATTTGATTTGGGTGCTAAGGTAAAACCAAAATTAGACTATTTTGAGCAGTATAGCTTTGGGATTGAGCCATCTTGTAGTATTGAAAATGGTGCAGATATAGAGGCTAAAAAACTTTTTGATTTGGGAGAGAAGTTTGCAAGTGAGTATGAGTTAAATAGTGATTATCTTATCTTGGGTGAAAGTGTACCAAGTGGAACAACAACAGCACTTGCAACTGCTCTTGCTCTTGGGTATGACTGCAAAGATAAATTTAGTAGTAGTTTTAAAGATACTCCAGATAGTGTAAAGCAAAAAGTTATGAAAAAGGCATTGGCAAATGTCAAAAATGATGACGATATGTTTGAAAAACTCTCAAAAGTTAGTGATAATATGCTTATTTTTAATGCAGGTTTTGTTGTAGGTGCTTCTAAGAGAGGATTACCTTTAGTACTAGCAGGCGGAACACAGATGGCATGTGTGCTACTTATAGCAAATAGATTTGCAACAAATATCAATGCTAAAAATCTAGGACTTTTCACTACAAAATGGATAGCAGAAGATGAAAATTCAGATATAAAAGGACTTTTAGAGATGTTGGATTTCAAAGTCAATGCATTTTATGCTGATTTTGATTTTTCATTAAGTGAACATCCAGCTCTAAAACTATACGACCAAGGCGAAGCAAAAGAGGGTGTAGGAGCAGGAGCTTGTTTAGTTTATGGACTTTTAAATAATCTTAGTAAAGAGGATATTACTAGAAAAGTAGAGAGTTTTTTACAATAAACTATAAAAAATGTGATTAAATCACTAATTTTATAGTTATATAATTTAAAAAGTGGTATATTGTATCTATATAAGGAGATATCATGTTAGTGAATTTTAGAGTAGAGAATTATAAATCATTTAAAGATTTTACAGAATTTTCTATGAAAGCAACTAAACTTAAAAATTTACAAGAGTCAAATAGTTTTTATATAGGTAATATATCACTTTTAAAGTCAGCTGTTATTTATGGAGCAAATGCGAGTGGAAAAAGTAGTTTGCTTCATGCGATGAGAGATATGCAAAAGATTGTAAAAAATTCCACTGATATGGAAAAAGTAAAAAGATATAAAGCCAAACCATTTTTACTTAATACTGAAACAGAAAAGAAATCTACAATTTTCGAGGTAGAGTTTGTAATTGATGATATGTTGTACAGATATGGATTTGAGATTCAAATGAATGCGATTATTTTAGAAGAGTGGTTGTTTCAAAAAAAATTGAAAATTAGAGCAAAAGAGGTTAGGTTGTTTGAGAGAACTATTGAGCATACGGTGTTTAGTAGTAGTTTTAAGGAAGGGAAACAGCTTATTGATAAAACAAGAGGTAACGCACTTTTTTTGTCTGTTGTTGCACAATTTAATGGAGAGATTTCAAATAAAATTTTAAGATGGTTTAACAGTTTCAATGCACTTTCAAGTATAAATAGTGAAGAGTTTATTGGT
>CAZIAJ010000122.1:0-6363 GCA_964537565.1 uncultured Sulfurospirillum sp. | reverse complement strand
AATGATAATTTATCTAAAAAATAATTATATAATATTGAATTAGATATTATATTTGTATGAAAATAGTAATTGCAATAGATTCTTTTAAAGGAAGTGCTAGTTCAATTGAGTTAGCAAAGTATATAAAAAATGGAATTTTAGAAGTTTATAGAGATAGTGATATCGTAGTATGCCCAATAGCAGATGGTGGAGAAGGTACAGTTGATGCTCTTCTTTCAAGTGAAGAAGCAAGATTGTGTAGAGTTACATGTAAAGATCCTTTGGGAAATAACATAAAAGTAAAATATGCAATTTTGAAAAATAATACAGCAGTAATTGAGATGTCAAGTGCTAGTGGTTTAACTCTTATTCCATCAGAAAAAAGAGATCCAAGTATAGCTACATCTTATGGTACAGGAGATTTGATAAAAGATGCCATAAGTAAAGGTGTAAGAGAGTTTATAATAGGACTTGGTGGAAGTGCAACTAATGATGCAGGTCTTGGTATGTTAAGAAGTCTAGGATTTAGATTTTTAGATGAGTTTGGTAGTGAAATTTGTTATGCTAAAGATATGAAAAAGATAGTTAGTATTGATAAAACAGATACTCTTAAAGAGTTAAAAAAGTGTAGATTTACAGTAGCCTGTGATGTTAATAATCCTCTTCATGGTAAAAATGGTGCAACTTATATGTATGCAAAACAAAAAGGTGCAAGTCAGAAGATGATTCTTGATTTAGATGAGCAACTTAAATATTTTGCAAAAATCTCTTTAAAAAACACTATATACAAATATGATGAGTATCCAGGTAGTGGTGCTGCTGGTGGACTTGGCTTTGCTTTTTTAGCTTTTTTAAATGCTAAATTGAAATCTGGTATAGAGATTATATTGGAGCAGATAGAGTTTAAAGAAAAGATTAAAGGTGCAGATTTTGTTATAACAGGTGAAGGGAAGATTGATAAGCAGTCTATTATGGGTAAAGTGGTAAATGGTATAGGTTTACTTTGCAAAGAAGAGGGTGTTACTTGTATAGCTTTAAGTGGAGATATAAGTGAAGCTCAAAGTGATATGAATTCTATAGGAATTAATGCTTATTTTTCAATTTTAGATGCTCCGATGAGTTTAAAAGAAGCAATGAATAAAGAAAATACATTAAGATTAGTGCAAAGAAAAACAGAACAAATATTTAGATTGATACAAACTAAATTTGATTAATTATTGATTTTAATTTGATATTGTTTTGTAATAAAATGGTAATATAATAAATAAAAAAGGATATACATGTATAAAAAGACAAAAATTTTGGCGACAGTTGGACCAGCAAGCGATAGTTTAGAGGTTTTAGAGGGATTAATAAAAGCTGGAGTAAATGTATTTCGTCTAAATTTTAGTCATGGAACGCATGAGTATCACTCAAATACATTAGCTAAAATTAGAGAAGCTTCAAAAAATACAAATATTAAAGTAGGAGTTTTGCAAGATATTTGTGGACCAAAGGTTAGGGTTGGAAAATTAGAATCTGATTTTTATCTAAAAAAAGATGATGAGGTAATTTTTACAAAAGAACCAATAGAAGGTAAGAAGATAGGTAATAATAGCTATAGAGTTTGCATAAATCAGCCAAATATATTGGATATGATAAAAGAGGATGAATACATCTACATGTGTGATGGATCAATCCGTGCAAAAGTTATTAAGATAGATGGAGATGTTGTAACTAGGATTGACAATGACGGAAGACTTGCATCAAACAAGGGTGTTAATTTTCCAAATACAGTTATAAACATAGATGTTTTAACACCAAAAGATATAGTTGATTTGGAGTGGGGAGCTAAAAATGATGTAGATTTTGTAGCTATATCATTTGTACAAAATGAAAAAGATGTTTTAAAAGCAAGAAATATTTTAGAAGGTTATAATTCAAAAAGTCAAGTTTTTTCAAAGATAGAAAAATTTGATGCAGTTGAGAATTTAGAAGAGATTTTAAAAGTTAGTGATGGTATTATGGTTGCTCGTGGAGATTTAGGTATAGAAGTTCCTTATTCAAAGGTTCCAACTATCCAAAAAAAGATAATTAAAATGGCAAATTCGGCTTCAAAACCAGTTATAACAGCAACACAAATGCTTCTTTCAATGACAGACCATGATATGGCAACAAGAGCAGAGATAAGTGATGTGGCTAATGCAGTTCTAGATGGTACTGATGCGGTCATGCTTAGTGAAGAGAGTGCAGTTGGAATAAATCCCGTAAATGTAGTAGAAGTTATGTCCAATACTATAAGAGAGACAGAAAAAATATATTCATACAATAAGTTTGGTAAATTTGAATATTTAGATGATACAGATATTGTGACTGCTTCAGTAGCAAAACTAGCAAGAAATTTAAATACTAAAGCAATTTTATCATTGACAAGTTCAGGTAAAAGTGCAAAAAAATTAGCTAGATATAGAATAAAGAGTGATATATTTGCTATAACACACGACGAAAGAGTAGCAAGATCACTTACTATTTGTTGGGGAATTAAGCCGATTATGAGTATTGGGCTTAGTGCTTCAGATGAGATGTTAAGTAATGCAATTGGTATGGGGGTAGAAAAAGGTTTTATAGATTTAGACCAAACATATATAGTTACTGCTGGTTATCCAGCAGGTATAGAGGGAACTACAAATTTTCTTCATATTTTAAAAAGAGAGCAATTAGAGTACTATTTAGGATGGTGTAGCGTAAATAAACAACAATAACTACACGAAAAATATATATAATTTGGTTTAAAGGATAATTAATGAATATATTAAAAAAACCAGATTGGTATATTAGTGAAAATGAAGTAACTGATGAAAAATTATTTGAAAAAAGAAGAGATTTTTTAAAACTTGGAGCTGCTGCACTAGTCTCTTCTTCTGTAGTAGCAGAAAAACTTGCTGCTGTTGAGAAGACTCC
The DNA here is from genome assembly GCA_964537565.1 of uncultured Sulfurospirillum sp. Lineage (GTDB taxonomy): Bacteria > Campylobacterota > Campylobacteria > Campylobacterales > Sulfurospirillaceae > Sulfurospirillum_A. Next base: position 3,444 of record CAZIAJ010000122.1, on the reverse strand, counting down.
TAGACAAGTTTTAGATTTTAAAAAAACTTCTTTTGGAAAAGGTTTAGAACTCAACACATTTGATCAAGCCAGCACATATAATAACTTTTATGAGTTTTCGCTAAATAAAAAAGATCCAGCAAAATTGGCTCATACTCTAAAACCAACTCCATGGGAGATAGAGATAAGTGGTGAAGTTGAGAATCCTATGTATATAGATTTACAAGAGATTTTTAGTTCATATCCACTTGAAGAGAGAATTTATCGTTTTCGTTGTGTAGAGGGCTGGAGTATGGTAGTACCTTGGATAGGTATTACTTTAGCTCATATATTAAAAAAAGCAAAGCCAACTTCAAAAGCAAAGTATGTAAAGTTTATAACAGAACTTGATCCTGAAATGTTTCCTGATCAAAGAAGGGGGATATTTGGAAATGTACCTTACCCTTATGTAGAGGGATTACGTATTGATGAAGCTATGAATGATTTAACATTTATGGCTGTTGGTATGTATGGAAAAGTTTTACCAAATCAAAATGGAGCACCTATTCGTTTGGTAGTGCCTTGGAAATATGGCTTTAAGAGTATTAAATCTATAGTAAATATTGAGTTGGTAGAAGAAGAGCCATTAAACACATGGAAACAGATAAATCCAAAAGAGTATGGATTTTATGCAAATGTGAATCCTAAAGTTGACCACCCTAGATGGTCACAAGCCAAAGAGAGAAAATTGGGGAGTTTTTTTAAAACTAAAACTATTATGTTTAATGGCTATGGTAATGAAGTAGCTACTATGTATAAAAATATGGATTTAAAAAAACTTATATGATAAAAAAAGTTTTCCTATTTTTTATACTTTTGCTACCTCTAGTCTATACTATTTTTAGCTTACAAAATGCAAATGACCCAATTAAGCTTATATATACCTATACTGGTATTAGTGCGATTATATTGCTTATGATATCACTTGCCATTAACCCTTTAAAAAAAATAGTAAACTTTATGAAGTACAGAAAAATGATAGGTCTTTTTGCATTTTTCTATGCTTTTTTACACTTTTTAAACTTCTATGTTTTAGATGCCCAATTTGACTTTTCTTTTGTAGTAAAAGAGACTCTTGACAAACCTTTTGTATATCTTGGCATGACTGCCTTTGGTATACTCTTTTTTATGGCATTAACTTCAACAAAAAAACTTTTTAGAAAGTTTAATAGTTGGCACAAGTTAGTCTATATATCTTTAATCTTAATTACTATTCACTCAAGTATGGCACAAAAAGTTTTAAGCTCTTTGGAGTATACTTTTATATTAGTTACATGTATACTTTTAGGATATAGAATTTATGAAAAAAACAAACGCCGCACGGATACTAGACAAGCACAAAGTAAAGTATGAGATTTTAGAGTATAAAGTCGATAAAAACGATTTGAGTGCTTTACATGTAGCCAAAGATACAAATACAGATATAAAAACCATTTTTAAAACTCTAGTAACAGTTGATGATAAGAACCAACATATTGTAGCTTGTATAGCAGGGGATGAAGAGCTAGATTTAAAAGCTTTGGCAAAAGTAGCTGGAGTGAAGAAGTGTGCTATGATACCTCTAAAAGATGTTTTAAAAGTTACTGGCTATGTTCGTGGGGGCTGTTCGCCATTTGGTATGAAGAAGATTTATAGAACTTTTGTAGATAGTGATGCACTCTTACATGTAAAGATACAAGTTAGTGCTGGCGTAAGAGGTCAGCAACTTAAGTTAAATCCAAAAGACTTTGAACAAGCTTTACATGTAGAGTTTGAAAGGATTATATTTTGAATGAAATTAGCGTCTTAAATCTGCTCTATCTTCTTTTGCCTGTTTCATTGGTGGCGTACTTCTACTTTAGATGGGTAGGCAATAAGATGGAGATACTATATGCAAGTGCTAGGATGCTTCTGCAACTTTTGCTTGTTGGTTATCTACTATCTTATGTGTTTGATTCAAAGACTTCATATATGACTATTTTTATAGTGGTAGTAATGATAAGTGCTGCAAGTATGATAACTCTTAGAAATATAACTCATAAAAATTTAGATGTATATAAGAGGATTTTTCTCTCTATATTTGTCGGAGGAAGTGTAAACCTTTTTTTAGTCCTCTATTTTGTACTGGAGTTAGATTCATTTGAAAATCCAAGATATATAATACCGATAGCAGGAATGTTATATGCAAATTGTATGAATGCAGTATCTCTTGTTGCTGAGAGATTTGAAAAAGAGAGAAAAATTTATGATTATGAGACTGCAAGAGCGAACTCTTTTAAAGCCTCACTAATTCCTCAAATAAACTCTTTTTTAGCTGTTGGTTTAGTCTCTCTCCCTGGTATGATGACAGGTCAAATACTCTCAGGAGTAGACCCTATAATAGCAGTTCGCTACCAAATTATGGTAATGTTTATGGTTTTAGGAAGCTCTGGAATTAGTACAATTATATATCTATTTCAAAAAAAACCTAAGGAGTTATTATGAGTTTTTTATTTATAGAAAAATCAAAAAATAGTGGGGATAACTGTTGCACTCCTCAGCCAAAGGGAAAAGTAAAATGTCCTTCTTGTGGAGCTGAAGCAAAAGGAGTTTTGGGTAAAACTTTAAAAGCCCTCTTAAAAGAAGAAGCAAAAGATAAGTTAGATTTTTTAGGTGGCTTTTTTTATTGTAAAACCTTTACATGTAAAGTTATTTATTTTAAAAAAAATAAAGTTTTAACTCAAAAAGATGTAAATGTAAGTGTTGGATTAAAAGATGGTGCAAAATTAAAAAACTATTGTTACTGTTTTGATTGGACAAGAGATAGAATTTTAGAAGATATAAAAAAACATGGTAGAAGTACGGCAATCTTAGATATACAAGATAAGATGAAGTCTATTGGATGCTCTTGTGAAGTAAAAAATCCTAGTGGAAAGTGTTGTCAAGTTGATGTAAAAAAAGTAGTAAAAGAGATAGAAAATAAAAATATTTAATGTGGAAGTTTTATAATAAATTTTGCTCCATCATTTGTATTTATGGCTTGAATAGTTCCTTTAAATTGATTTTTTATAACAAGAGCAGACATATATAATCCAATACCAGTTGAAGGTATTTTTTTATTGCTGCTAAATGGTTTAAATATATCTTCTATAGGTTTTACATGTATACCACCTGCATTGTCTTCTATAGAGAGTAAAATATACTCTTTAGTATCTTTTAAATAGATTTTAATAGATGGAGTTTTTATTTCTCTTGCTTTTACAATATCTATTATATTTTGTACTATAGAGAGAACAATATGAGCTAATGAGTTTGAGTTACCATATATGGTTATTTTTGATTCAATCATTAAAATGACTTTTATTTGTTCTAGTTTCAAAATGGAGTCAACTATTTTTAACGCTTGATTTATAGATAATATAGGATTAAAAATTATATTATCACTTTTTTTATAAAAATCTTGAAAGT
>CAZIAJ010000121.1:0-6376 GCA_964537565.1 uncultured Sulfurospirillum sp. | reverse complement strand
ATTATTAATATTAGGACACTTTATGGATTATTTGAAAGATCTAGAAAAAATTGTAAATATTAACTCATATACCCAAAATAAAAGTGGAGTTGATAAAGTCAGTAATATTATGTCTTCTTGGCTTGAAGAGATTGGTTTTACTTCAAATGTCTATAAACGTGAAATAGTTGGAGATCACATACTTTTTACAACTAATAAAAAACAGAACTTGAAAAATATTTTGCTTTTAGGACATAATGATACAGTTTTTCCAGAAGGCTTTTTTGAAGGTTACAGCGAAGATGAACAGTATATATATGGACCTGGAGTTTGTGATATGAAAGGTGGCAATATAGTCGCTTTAGAGTCTTTAAGAAATATATATAAAAAAAATGGGCAGATTTATAACATAGATTTTATGCTAGTTTCAGATGAAGAGACAGGTAGTGATGACTCCTCCTTGGTGACTTCAAAGATTGCAAAAGATTATGATTACTGTTTTGTTTTTGAAGCTGCTGGTCAAAACCTAGAGCTAGTGACTGCAAGAAAAGGTGTTGGGCGTTATGTTATAAACATAGAGGGAAAAGCAGCTCATGCGGGAACTTCTTATGAGAAAGGGATAAATGCTAATCTTGAAGCTGCCTATAAACTTCAAGAGTATTCAAAGCTCATAGATTTTGATAAAGGTACTATTGTAAATGTTGGCAAGATAGAGGGCGGTATGGGAATCAATACGGTTTCACCTCATTGTGAAATGCAGATGGAATTTAGATTTGATACAGTACAAGAGAAGCAAAGAGTTATAAAAGAGGTTGAGAGAATTACAAAACAATCTTATGTCCAAGGAGCAAAATCAAAAGCTGATTGTGTAATACAAAGAGATGTAATGGAAGAAAATTCTCAGCAGTTAGAGTTTATAAAGCTAGTTGAGAAGTTAATAAATGAACCAATAAAAGTAGAAAAAAGGGGTGGTGTAAGTGATGCAAATATAGTAGCAGGTCAAGGTGTGACTACACTCGATGGATTTGGACCATTTGGAGATGGTGATCATACAAAAAAAGAGAGAGCTTTAAAGAGTTCTTTTACTCAAAGAGTTGATATGATGACAAAGATATTAGACTATTTTCAAGGAGATAGCTGTGAATAAAAGACAAATTGGTATATGGTTGTATAGCAATGGTGGTGGAGATGTTATCCAAGAAAAACTTATAGCAAAACTTCAAGATAGAGGGATACGATCTATAAGTGGACTAAACTTGAGAAATGCAATCGGCAGAAATGAAAACATTACATGTAATGGTGTAAAGATGAATGAATTAGATCTGTTTTTCTCTTACAATGCTGGTGAACAGACACAGTACCAAATGTATCTCTATAAAGCATTAGGGCATATAATTCCAACTGTCAATAGTTATGACTCTTTTGAATTAACTGAAGATAAGTTTCAAACAGCATTAGTACTACGAAATAACGGTATACAAACTGCAGATTATAAGCTTTGTCATAGAGATGATACACATCATCTCAAATCAATCATGAATAAATGGTCTAAAATGGTCTACAAGCCAACTGATGGTTGGGGTGGAGTAGGGTTAACAAAGATAGAAAATCAAGAAACTTTAGATATGCTAATGCCATTTTTAAATCAGATGGATTTGAGATTTTTTTATGTTGAAAAATTTATCAATTATGACAATACTGACTTTAGAGTAGATATAGTTGATGGAGAGTTTGTTGGGTGCTATGGGCGACGAGCTGGTGGTAGTGATTGGCGAACAAATGTGACAAGTGGCGGTAGTATATTTATGAGAGAGCCAACTGATGAGGTTGTAGATTTGGCACTAAGGGCAACCAAAGCAACAGGCTTGGATATAGCTGGAGTAGATATCATTTATGATAAAGATAAAGAGGAGCATATCGTTTTAGAGGTTAATGGTATACCAGCTTTTGCAACACCAGAGCAAGAAAAACAGGGATTAAATTTTAACGATAAAAAGATAGAGTTGATTGCAAATCTCATAGATAGAAAAACAAAAGGATAAAAAGTGAAGAAAAATAAGTTACCAAAATTAGGTTTTTTATATATGGACTATGTCCTAAGATTTTTTGATTATTCCAATTTTAAAGGTTGGCCAGAGAAGATTGAAGAAGTAACTTATCATTGGAAAAATGATAAAGATAGGTTTGTAAAAGAGGTAAAAAGAAAAAAGATAGAGATTTTGATAGGTAATATTCCAGCAACTGCATACGATACATTTGTTCAAATTTCAAAAGAGTTACCAGATGTTAGGTTTGTTCCATCTTTAGAGACACAATTTCCAAATAAATCAAAAGAAAATGTAACACTATTTGCCAAAAAATACAACTTAGCTATCCCAAAAACAGAGATATTTTATGATAAAAATGAAGGGTATGAATACCTAAAAAAAGCTAAATATCCTCAGATAATAAAAAGAAGCTATGGCCCATCAAACTATGGTGGATACTTTGTTCATAAAGCAGATAGTTATGAAGAAGCACATAAACTTTTAGAAGAGAAAAAATATAATCCAATATATACTCAAGATGCAATTCCACTAAAATACTCTGGAGATTTGAGGGTTATGTTAATAGGACATAAACCAATTTGTGCTTTTTGGAGATTTTCAGAAGAGGGTGGCTGGATAACAAATACAAGCCAAGGCGGTAGTATGAGTTATGAAAAAGTACCTATGAATGCACTAGAACTTGCAGTTGAAGTCAGTAAAGCTGCTAAAGCAGAGTATTGGGCTTGTGACATAGGTATAGATAAAAATACAGATAAACCATATATAATTGAGTGCGCAACTGCTTTTGCAGCTTTTCCATATATACGTGATTGGATTTGTCAGTATCTTATGTGGGATTTTTCAAATGGAAGATTTCCTAAGCCACATGTACCACTATTTTCTTGGGAAGAGCTTGGCAAGATAGATCCAAATCTTTTAAGAACTATGAGACATATCGGCTTTAGTAAGTACAAGCCAAGTTGTGATGGAACATGGTATATAGATAAAAAAGAAGATGATTTTGATATGGAGTTGGCACAAGAGAGTTTAGAATCTGATTTACCAGAGCCGATAGAGCCTAAAAACTTACCAATAAAAGAGGAGCTTTTAGAACTAAGTACTAACAGTGAAGATTGTATTGAAAAAAAGATAAATATAAATTGTGCAACTTTGACAGATATTATGACACTTCATGCTATGCAAGAGGATTTAGCTGTAGAGATTAATGAATATACAAAAGAGAATATTGTAACTGATTGTTCTGATTTGTTAGATATTGAGTCTATTGATGAGCAGATGCTTGAGTCTTGGAAAGAGGACTTAGATGATATGAGATTCGATATAAATAGTGCAGATTTAGATGATTTAAAGAGTATAAAAGGAATAAGTGATAAACTTGCGCAGATTATTTTAGAACAGAGAGAAAAAAAAGATAAATTTACCTCTATTGATGAGTTAAAAGATGTCAAAGGTATAGGTAAAAATAAATTTTGTCAAATCAAAGCGAGATTTAAAATTGGAGAGTAATTTTTGAAGCAACTTTATAGGTCATACGAAGAGTCTACTAAGATTTTTCAGGAGTATGAAAAAGAGAATCCAAATTTTTTTAGACTTGATTCTATTGGAAAAACTTGGGAAAAAAGAGATATAAATCTTATTACCATTTCAAAAGATATAAAGAGTGCAGATATAAAACCTGCACTCTTTTTTACAGGAACAATTCATGCAAGAGAGTGGATAGGTCATGAACTTGCAATAGAGTTTACAAAATATATATTGGAAAATATAGATCATGATTTAAGACTTCAAAAGTACTTAGAAAAAGCAACAATCTATATGGTTCCTTGTGCAAATCCAGATGGATATGAGTACTCAAAAAATCATTTTAGTTTTTGGAGAAAAAATAGAAGAGCAAATGCAGATGGAAGTTTTGGTGTTGATTTAAATAGGAATTTTCCAATAGGATTTGTAAGTTCAACAAAACCAGAATCAAATGTATATGGTGGGCCAAATCCATTTTCAGAGCCAGAAACAAAAGCTCTTAGAGATTTTGTAGAATCTCATGAAAATATAACTATCGCCTTAGATTATCACTCTCAAGGAAATGTATTTTTTCCTGCTCATGACTTTAGGCATGAAGATGCAATAGATACAACAGATATAAATATATTGTGTGCAAATATGGCAGAGAGTATTAGAAAAGTTTCGCATAGAGAGTATGGAATTCATCAAGGCAAGCCTCCTGCTAAACTGATATCAGGTAGTGGAAGAGAGTTTTATCACAACAGAGGGATACTAGCTACAGTTGTAGAAGTAGGTACTAGAAATATATCTGATTATATGGGTGATATGAATGAACATATAAGAGAGCATACAGCAGCACTATTATCTGCATTAGAAGCTGTTCCAAATTATGGACAAAATGCAAAGTTAAAAAGAGTAGCATCTTTTGAAGTTAAAGAAGTTGGTTCTTCTCATGCAACTTTAGTTTGGAGTTATGATGTAAATGATGATGTCTTTTTTGAGATATATAGAAGTGATAAAAATAAATATTTTTGTTTAGATTCAAATTTGATAGCAAAAACTAATAAGTTAGAGTATACAGATATTCATTTAGACTCAAATCAAGACTATTATTATAATATAAGAGCTGTTAGTAAAACTGATGGCAGTAAATCAGCATACTATCCTCAAATAAAAATAAGAACAAATACAGAGTTTGATGAGTTTACAAGAACATATCATGCTCAAGCTTCTAAAACTGGCTATATTGCTGAAAATTTAAAAAACAATAAGAGTCATTTTGGTGTTAACTCTCTTTTTGTAGGTGTTGATGAAAAAAAAGGAGTATCGTATGCAGTAGTTACGATAAAACCTTTAAGAATACCAAAAAATATAAAGATAAAATCAGCATCTTTTAATCTATATCCTATCAATAGAGTTTCAACAACAATCGAAAAATATGGTGAATGGAATGTAGGATTAGTAGATCCAAACTCTTTTGATGATATAACAAACTTTGATGATGTAGAAAATATGAAAATTATTTCATACGTTGGAAGACCAACAAAATCCCATCAACTTACACAGGGTATCTGGAGAAGTTGGAGCTTTTCTGGTATGGAGTGTAGTATGTTAAATACCCAAATTCAAAAAGGGTTGATAACTTTTAGAATTGAAGGTCCAAAAGAGCTTGAAGATGGAAGAACACGACAGATGATGCAATGGGATCTTGGATATGGTAAATTTGGAGGAGGTTTAGAGTTTAGACCAAGACTAGAGTTAACGTATACACAAGAGCCTGAGAAAACAGTAATATATCCAAAAAAAATCACTACAATAGGTAAAGATATTCTAAAAGATGGTGAGCTAATAACAGGCTTTGATAAAAATGGATTAAAGATATACTCTTCGTTAAAATTTGATTTAAGTACTATACCATCGTATGACTACACCATGATAGTGGGTGCATATCTTGAGTTAAATTCAACAAAAATTTATCTTAAAGATGATGTAAGATTTCACTTAGAACTTGTGGATGAAAACTTGAATGAAGATTATAATGAAGTAAATAATAGAGAAGTGATTCAAAATATAGGATATGATGTTAGTGCAAATGAGTTAAAAAATAATCAAACACAATACTTCTTTTTTGATGAGTTTTCAAATCGTGCATTAAATGAAAAGTTAAAAGATAGAACAAGTATAGGTTTTGTGTTACAAGCTACATCTTCAAAAAAATCTATAAAAGATAAAAAAGTCACATGGGAAATTAAAGATAAAGATTTTTCACCAAAACTTATTATTGAGTACATAGAAAAAAGAAGAGAACCAGTAGCTCAAGTGAAAAATGCAAAAATAGTAAATGAAAATGGTAAAATAAAACTACAATGGGATAACCCAAAAGACAAAGATTTTAGAGGTGCAAAAGTGATTAAAAACCCATATAGAAAAGCTATTTCTCATCAAGATGGACAAAAATTATATGCAGGTCCAGATAACTATACTTATGATAATTTTGGAGCAAAAGATATAAAAAAGTATTTTTCAATCTTTACTTATGATGATGTTCCTAACTATTCTGAACCAATAGTTTTGGAATATGTACCAAAAACTATTTAGGATGAAATGAAAAAAACATTTACAAAGATATTTATAGATAAAAATCTACCATTTATAGAGCTGAGATATTCTAATTCTAATGTACATTATAAAAAACATTTTCACAGTACTTTTTCTATTGGGGTCAATAAGAAAGGTATTAGTATTTACACAAATAGTGATAAAGAGTATACTTTAGGTAAAAATATGGTAAGCATTATGAATCCAAACGAAGTACACTCTTGCAACTCATGTAGTGAGATTTTAAA
>CAZIAJ010000120.1:0-6400 GCA_964537565.1 uncultured Sulfurospirillum sp. | reverse complement strand
GTAGATGGTAAACATATATATATAATGGGTGAAGAAGATGGTGAAATTTATATAGATTATTATCCATTACAAAAAAATCTTCGTACAAATAACAATACATCTTTTAATCAAAAACCAATAGTTAATGTTGGTGATACTGTAGTTAAAGGTCAAGTTATAGCAGATGGACCAAATATGGATCAAGGTGAATTAGCTCTTGGTGTAAATGCAATGGTTGCTTTTATGCCTTGGAATGGTTATAACTTTGAGGATGCTATTGTTATATCTGAACGTATGATTCGTAAAGATGCTTTTACTTCTGTTCATATTTATGAGAAAGAGGTTGAAGCTAGAGAGTTAAAACATGGTGTTGAAGAGATTACTCGCGATATTCCTAATGTTAGAGATGATGAACTTTCTCACCTTGATGAATCAGGGATAGTTAAAATTGGTACTACTGTAAGTGGTGGTATGATTTTAGTTGGAAAAGTAAGTCCAAAAGGTGAAGTTAAACCAACTCCAGAAGAGCGTTTACTTCGTGCTATTTTTGGTGAAAAAGCTGGACATGTTGTAAATAAATCACTTTATTGTGCACCATCTATGGAGGGTGTAGTAGTTGATGTTAAAATCTTTACTAAAAAAGGTTATGACAAAGATGCTAGAGCACTTGAGCTTGAAAAAGAAGAGAGAGATTATTTAGAGCGTGAGCACTATGATAGACTTCTAATGATAGACAAAGAAGAGATGCTTCGTGTTGCAAAACTTCTAACTCGTGAACCTTTAGTTAGTGATATTACTATTGCTGATACAGATTATAAAGCTGGTGATATTATCAATGGTGATGATTTAGTTGAGGTTAATCGTTTCGCAATGAATGCTATTGTGAAATCATTTTCAGAGGGTATTCAAGAAGAGTACACAAAAACTAAAAATTACTTCCAAAAACAAAAGCGTGTATTTAGAGATGAGCATGAAGAAAAACTTACTATACTAGAAAAAGATGATATTCTTCCAAATGGTGTTGTTAAATATGTAAAAGTTTATATCGCAACAAAACGTAAGTTAAAAGTTGGTGATAAAATGGCTGGACGTCACGGAAATAAAGGTATTGTTTCAACGATCGTTCCTGAAGTTGATATGCCATATATGGAAGATGGAAGAAGTGTTGATGTATGTCTAAACCCACTAGGTGTACCTTCTCGTATGAATATTGGTCAAATATTAGAGATGCACCTAGGTATGGCTGGTCGTGAACTTGGAAATCAAATTCAAGAGCAATTTGAGACTAAACAGGCAGATTTCGTCAAGAATTTAAGAGAAAAAATGATATCTATTGCTGATGTAGCAGGTATGATGAATGCAGTTAAAGTTATCGGTGAGATGAGTGATAAAAAATTCTTGCGTTATGCTCGTGATTGGGCTGACGGCGGTGTAAGATTTGCTACTCCAATTTTTGAGGGTGTAAATCAAAAAGAATTTGATAAGCTTTTTGAATTAGCTAAAATGGATCTCGATGGTAAAACTGTTGTTTACAATGGTAAGACAGGTGAAAAAATTAAAGAGCGTGTAAATGTTGGCTATATGTATATACTTAAACTTCATCACCTTGTTGATGAAAAAATTCACGCACGTTCAACTGGTCCATACTCATTAGTTACTCAACAACCAGTTGGTGGTAAGGCACTATTTGGTGGTCAGAGATTTGGAGAGATGGAAGTGTGGGCTTTAGAGGCTTATGGAGCATCGGCAGTTTTAAAAGAGATGCTAACTATCAAATCTGATGATGTTGATGGTCGTGTACGTGCATATAAAGCACTTACAAAAGGTGAATTAGTTCCAGCTTCTGGAATTCCTGAAACACTATTTGTATTAACAAAAGAACTTCAAGCTTTAGCACTTGATGTAGAAATTTTTGACGAGGTTGAAGACGATGAGTAAACTAGTACCTATTGAAGTAACAGAAGATAATAGACCAACAGATATAAAACAACTTAAATTTAGTCTTGCATCACCTGAGAAGGTTATATCTTGGTCTAATGGTGAAGTAAAAAAACCTGAAACTATAAACTACCGTACACTTAAACCTGAACGTGATGGTCTGTTTTGTGCAAAAATCTTTGGACCTGTTCGTGATTACGAATGTCTATGTGGTAAGTACAAAAAGATGCGTTATAAGGGTGTTGTGTGCGAGAAGTGTGGAGTTGAAGTTACATCAACAAAAGTTCGTCGTACTCGTATGGGTCACATCGAATTAGTAACTCCTGTTGCACACATCTGGTATGTTTCTTCATTACCTTCACGTATTGGTACACTACTTGGTATCAAGATGAAAGATTTAGAACGCGTACTATATTATGAAGCATATATCGTTGAGAATGGTGGTGAGGCATATTATGATGCTGAGGCTAAAACTCCAGTTTTAAAATATGATGTATTAAATGAAGAGCAATACCGTACACTTATTCAACGTTTTGGTGAGTTAGGTTTCAAAGCTCGTATGGGTGGAGAAGTTGTTCGTGATCTGCTTGAAGATATTGATTTAGTTGACGCATTTACTCAGCTTAAAGAAGATATTGAACTTACAAAAAGCGAAGCTAAGAAAAAAACTATTGCTAAAAGACTTAAAGTAATTGAATCTTTTTTAAATAGTGGAAATAATCCTGCGTGGATGATGCTAACGGCACTTCCTGTTCTTCCACCAGACTTACGTCCACTTGTATCACTTGATGGTGGTAAGTTTGCAGTAAGTGATGTAAATGACCTTTATCGTCGTGTTATAAATCGTAATCAAAGACTTAAGCGTTTAGTTGAACTAGAAGCTCCTGAAATTATTGTTAGAAATGAAAAACGTATGCTTCAAGAGTCTGTTGATGCATTATTTGATAATGGTCGTAGAGCAAATGCGGTTAAGGGTGCAAATAAACGTCCACTTAAATCTCTTTCAGAAGTTATCAAGGGTAAACAAGGTCGTTTCCGTCAGAATCTTCTTGGTAAACGTGTTGACTTCTCTGGTCGTTCTGTTATCGTTGTTGGACCAAGTCTTGCAATGGATGAGTGTGGATTACCTAAGAAAATGGCTCTAGAGCTATTTAAGCCACATTTGATTGCAAAACTTGAAGATAAAGGTTATGCAACAACAGTTAAAGCTGCTAAGAAAATGATAGAGGACAAAACAAACGAAGTTTGGGAATGTCTAGCTGAGATAGTTGATGGTTATCCGGTTATGCTTAATCGTGCACCAACACTTCATAAACTATCTATTCAAGCATTTCACCCTAAACTGATTGATGGTAAAGCTATTCAACTTCATCCATTAGTTTGTTCAGCATTTAATGCCGATTTTGATGGGGATCAAATGGCTGTTCACGTACCTCTTTCTTCTGCTGCTATTGCGGAAGCAAAAGTACTTATGCTTGCATCTATGAATATTTTACTTCCTGCATCTGGTAAAGCTATTGCTACGCCTTCTCAGGATATGGTTCTTGGAATATATTACATCACATTAGAGAAAAATGGTGTAAAAGGTTCTAATAAACTCTTTGCTAATGTAGATGAAGTAAATATAGCTTTAGAAAATGAAGCACTTGATATTCATGCAAAAATTCGTACACGTGTAGATGGTCGTATCATCACTACTACTGCTGGTCGTATGCTTTTAAAAGCGATACTTCCTGATTTTGTTCCATCTGAACTTTGGAATAAAATAATGAAGAAAAAAGCTATTAATGCAATAGTTGATTATGTTCAAAAACATGGTGGTATTGGTGTAACTGCTGGTTTCCTTGATCGTCTTAAAGATTTAGGTTTTAAACATGCAACTGAAGCTGGTGTATCAATATCTATAGATGATATCCGTATCCCTGATGCTAAAGCTCCAAAAATAGAAGAGTCAAAAAATAAAGTTATTGAGATTCAAAAACAGTTTGAAGCTGGTCTTTTAACTGAACAAGAGCGTTATAATAAAATCATTGATGTATGGACTGATACTAATAATACAGTTGCATCACAGATGATGGATTTGGTTGAGAATGATAAGGGTGGATTTAACTCTATCCATATGATGGCGGACTCTGGTGCTCGTGGTTCTGCTGCACAGATCCGTCAGCTAGCTGGTATGCGTGGATTGATGGCTAAACCATCTGGTGATATTATTGAAACTCCAATTATCTCTAACTTTAAAGAGGGACTTAATGTAATTGAGTACTTTATTTCAACTCACGGTGCTAGAAAAGGTCTTGCCGATACTGCACTAAAAACGGCAAATGCGGGTTACCTTACTCGTAAACTTGTTGATGTTGCACAAAATGTTAAGATTGTTGAACATGATTGCCATACTCATGAAGGTATAGAGATAAGTGATATATCAGATCAAAATACACTTATAGAATCTTTAGAAGATAGACTTTATGGTCGTGTACTTGCTGAAGATATTATAGACCCAATTAGTAATGAAATTCTTTATGCTGAGGGTACTTTAATAGATGAAGTTAGTGCTCAAGTTATAAGTGAAGCTGGTATAAAAACTGCACATATTAGAACACCGACTACATGTAAAAGTGAGGGTGGTATTTGTGCATTATGTTATGGAGTAAACCTTGCAACTGGTTATATTGTTCGTCGTGGTGAAGCTGTTGGTATTGTTGCTGCTCAGTCTATCGGTGAGCCTGGTACTCAGCTTACACTTCGTACATTCCACGTTGGGGGTACTGCAAGTTCAACTGCACAAGAGCGTCAAGTTTTAGCTGAAAAAGAAGGTTTTATCCGTTATTATAACCTCAATACTTATAAGTCTAAAGATGGAAAAAATATAGTAGCTAATCGTAGAAATGCAGCTGTACTACTTGTTGAACCAAAAATCAAAGCTCCACATGCTGGTACTGTTAAAATTGAAACTATTCATGATGAAGTTTTAATTACGCTTGAGAGTAAAAATGATACTACACGTTATACACTACGTAAAAATGAGATAGCTAAACCAAATGAGTTAGCTGGTGTAAGTGGACAAATTGAGGGTAAATACTATTTCCCATATGAAAGTGGAAGTGTTGTTGAAGAATCAGAATCAATAGTTGAAACTATCAAAGATGGTTGGAATGTTCCATCTCGTATCCCTTATGCATCTGAGCTTTTAGTTGATAATGGTGCACCTGTAACTCAAAAAATAGTTGCAAAAGAGGATGGTATTGTAAAATACTCACTATTAAAAGGTGACTTTTTAGAAAAAATTGATGGTATTAAAGATGGTTACTTAGTTGAGGAAAAAGGTTTATTCGCTCAAGTAATTGATGCTAATAATCGTGAAGCTGTACGTCATTACATAGCTCGTGGTTCTGTAATAACTGTAGATAATGATGCAAAAGTTGATGCTACTACAATCATTGCTAAGCCAAAAAATGATGAGTCTGTTGTTATAGCTGAATGGGATCCATACTCAAACCCAATTATCTCTGAGGCAAATGGTGTAGTTAAGTTTGAAGATATCATAGTAGGAACAACTGCAACTGAACAGTTAGATGAATTGACTGGTAAAACTCGTCTTATGATTAATGATCATATCTCAAGTGAGTATAAGCCAACAGTTGTTTTAGCTACTGAAGATGGTGAGCTTTTACGTTATGCTATTGAGTCAAAATCTTCTATATATATTGAGGATGGTGCTACTGTTAAAGTTGCAGATATAATTGCTAAAACTCCAAAAGCACTTCAAAAATCATCAGATATTACAGGGGGTCTTCCACGTGTATCTGAACTTTTTGAAGGTCGTCGTCCAAAAGCTACTGCACTTATCTCTGAGATAGATGGTAATGTAAGTTTTGGTAAAATGCTTCGTGGTAAAATTCGTATAGTAGTTACAAGTGAAATGGGCTTAATAAAAGAGTATTTTGTAGATAAATCTCATGAACCTGTTGTAGCAGCTGGTGACTTTGTTCACTCAGGTGAGCGTTTAACTACTGGTATTATATCTTCACATGAATTACTTCGTATCATGGGTGTTAAAGCACTTTATAATTATTTAGTATCTGAAGTTCAGCAAGTTTATCGTTCTCAGGGTGTTAATATTGCTGATAAGCATATTGAGGTTATTTTTACTCAGATGCTTAGACAAATCAGAATTGTAAAATCGGGTGATACTAAGTTTATAGAGGGTGATTTAATTTCAAAAGCAAAATTTAAAGCTGAAAATGAAAAAATCACTCGTCTTGGTGGTCGTCCTGCGATTGCTGAGCCATTCTTAGTTGGTATTACAAGAGCAGCTGTTGCAGCAGATTCTATCATCTCTGCAGCATCTTTCCAAGATACAACTAAAGTATTAACAGAAGCTGCTGTAAGTGCTAAAGTTGATGATCTAAATGACTTAAAAGAAAATGTAATTATTGGTCGTACTATTCCTGTTGGAACTGGTATATACAAAGATCAAGAG
>CAZIAJ010000119.1:4487-6575 GCA_964537565.1 uncultured Sulfurospirillum sp. | reverse complement strand
TTATATGATTGTTTAATTACATCAAGCTCAACTGTAGAGCTTATTATAATAACTGGAGTATCCATATTGAATTCTCGTATCTTTTTAAGTATTTGTGTTCCATCTAAAGTAGGTACATTTATATCTAAAACAAAACAGCTATATCCATTATCAATTGAATCATATGCTTCTTTACCATCTATAAAACTATCTACTATAAAACCTTTTACTTCAAGTCTTTTTACTATTGTTTCATTTAATCTTTTATTGTCTTCTAATAATAAAATTTTCATTTTTACCTCTTCATATTTGGTACTATTATATTAAATACTGCACTATTATGATAGTTATATGCACTTATTTTTCCATTCATTTTATCTTCTATTATAACTTTAGCCATATATAATCCTAATCCTGTTCCATCTTTATTTGTTGTAAAAAATGGATCAAATATAAAATTTATCGTATTTTTCGGGATTGCCCCTCCATCATCTCTTATATTAATGCTAGCACTATCTTTTTTAGCTGATACTTGTATAGTAATATTTTTACCTTTTTTCGCACTTACCATTTTGTTCTTGGCATTATTTATTATATTTAACAATACTTGTTTAAACTCATTTTCATAACCAAAAACCTGTACATACTCATCTTTACATATAACACTAAGTTTAATATGAGAGTAAAAAACTTGTCTTCCTATTATCTCCAAAACCTCATCTAAAGCTTTTTTTGCACAAAAAATAATTTTTTTTGTAGATGGCTTCAAAAAGTTTCTAAAATCTTTATGTGTTTGTGACATATATTGAATCTGAATCATAGATTCATTTACAAAATCACGCATTTTCTTTTCACTCATCTCACCTTGAGTATAACTAAACTCCATATCTTGTAAAATTGCCGATAACTCAACCAAAGGCTCATTCCATTGATGTGCGATAGCTCCTACCATTTCACCCATCTCTGCTAGTTTTGATTGTTGTATAAGAAATTGTTTTTGTTGATTTCGATCTGTTACATCATCCATAACTGTTACAATACCACCTATATTACCATCTATATTAGAGTATACTGTTTTATTATAAGTCATGACTCGTGAACTTCCATCTGGAAGATGAAGTGTCATCTCAAAGTTATCTGTAGCTTCATCTTTTAGAAGTTCTCTATCTTTTTGTCTCTGCTCTTTTGCCCACTCTTTTGGGAAAAAATCAAAAACACTTTTACCTAAAACATCCTCTTTTGTTTTTCCCAGCAAATCTGCAAAAGCCTTATTACAACCTACGTACTGTCCATTTAAATTTTTATAATTCATTGGATTTGGAATTGTATCCATTAAAACAGCTATAAATTTAAGCTGGTTAGAGAGTGCCAATTCACTTTTTTTTCTTTTCATTACATTTATTGCAAGTAAAACTAAAATTATACTTATAATAACTATAATTGTAATTGTTGACCAAACCAAATATTTATACTCTTCATAAAAAGAAAATGGTTTATTAATCTCTTCATAAATATCTATATCATCAGGTACTTTAATGTTATACTCTTTTAGCTCATTATAATCGAACATATATCTATTTGGGCTTTTTTTCATGATAGGCATTTTTCTTGGATCTGCCCCTTTTAAAATCTTGTCTACCATTTTTACTGCAGAATGAGCCTGTGCTGTAGCACTTGTTAGAATACCCCCAACAATACCCTCACCAAGATAAAAATCCCAAAGCCCATATATAGGAGTATTTGAAACTTCTCTTACTTGTCTTAAACTCTCTTTATGAGTAAAAAATTTTCCTGCTTTATCTTTAAAAAGAAGTATCCAAAGTATTGCTGTTCTAGGAGGTAAGTTTTTAACTTTATTTTTTAAATCTTCAATAGACATATTGTCTATATATTCAAATTTTAACTTGTCTTTATAATGTGGTAAAACTTGATTTATATCTCTCTTTAAAGCATATCCTGTACGAGACTTATCATTGATAATAACAAGTTTTTCTAAATCTGGATGAATTTTTAATATCAAATCTATATTTTTTTTAATATCAACTTTTTCAACAACTCCCGTCATATATGAGCGCATATTATTTTCATATATCATTGCATCATCAAAAT
>CAZIAJ010000119.1:0-4477 GCA_964537565.1 uncultured Sulfurospirillum sp. | reverse complement strand
AAATCTTTAAAAAGATGTTCATGATATCTTATAATAAACTCTAAAGCATTATTATCAGCTGCAACAACTAAATCAAAACCTCTATTTTTAAACTGCTCTTCATATAATTCAAACAATCTATCAAAGTATAAAGTAGTAGCTACTTTTTTTGTATCCATATAAACAGTTGTTAGAGATGCCTCTGTACTCTTTTCAAACTTACTTTCAAAAACTTTTGATATATCATCACTCCATTTATACCCTCTATGATATGAATGAACTAAAAGAATATCTTTAGGTATTGCAGAAGCAAATATCTTAATAGTAAAAAAAATGATTAATAAAAACAGAACTTTTTTATACAAATATACTCCCAATTTTAGAATAGGAGCCTAATTATATCAGATTTTAATTATTACAACTAGGGATACTTTGAGAATCACTCGCAAACTCTATAAGAAAATTCAACATCTTTTTTTTCTGTTTTTGAAATTTTTCTGATTTTAAATATGGCAATGCTTTTGGCTCATCATGATGAAAAGAGATAAGCTCTTTTGCACCATTGGCAAAGTACTCTTGCCATTCATAACTTATAGCCAAACCACCACCACGATTTCCTTTTCCATGACAACTTGAACACTGTTTTAAGTAGTATTTCTGCCCTGCTATATTTTGAACAGCAAATAAGCTTGTAGTAAAAATAACTATACATGTAAAGATAAAAAATGTTTTATTTAGCATATTTATCCCCATATCTCTTTTTAAATCTTTTAAGAGCATCATCTGCCCATTCACTCATATCTTCTACACTCCAATAACCATATATAACCATATGTTTTTTATTGCTTCTTGTAAGTTTTTCTTCATTGGGTCCCATAAAAAATATAGCTGGAGTAACACTTGTAATAAATCTCTGTGGAGCTTGATCTGTAACATCTTCTTCTATACTATCAGAACCTGTTGAACCATCTAATGATAAAAGAACAAAATCTCTATTGAGTTGTTTTGCTAGTTTTGGAGTTGGAAATACATTTTCAATCATCTTAGGACAATAAAAACAATTTCTTGAATGGAGAAAAAGTAAAATTGGTTTTTTCAGCTCAACTGCTTTCGCTTTTGCTTCATCTAAATTTCTATACCAATCAGTAGATAGTTCAATTAAATCAGCTGAAAGTGATGATAATATTAGTGAAATAATAAGTAATAGTTTCAACAAAATCTCCTTATATAAAAATATACGATTTTATTGTAAATTAATTACGTAGATAATATCTTGATATTAATCAATTGGCACTTTCTTGGCACTAAGAAAGTGTAGAATTGTAAAAGTCAGAAATGGCTAATCTCAAAAAGGAGGAAAATATGTTAAGAAAAAGCATATTTATGATGTTTCTTTTCTTCGCATTCACTATTGGTGCAAATGCAGCTGATAAAGGCTGTATGTCGTGTCACAACGGATTAGAAGATATTAGACATCAAGATTCTGACATGATGAAACAGATAAAAGCATTGGGCGCGGGCATTGGCGATCCTGATGGTTGTACTGTTTGTCATGGTGGTAACGTAAAAGCTACTAAGAAAGAGATGGCGCACAAGGGTGCTCCAAATCATCCAGGTGGTCTAGAGGCATTTGTTAGAGATCCAGGAAGTATCTGGATTGCTGATAAAACTTGTGGTCTATGTCACGCTACAACTGTATCAAACATGAAAAAAGGTTTGATGGCAACTGAAGCTGGAAAGATTCAAGGTAACCTACATTCATGGGGAAGCGAACCAACTAAAAAAGTTAAGTTTGCAAACTATGATGTAAAAGATGAAGATGGTAAAGAGCCAGCTTGGGGAACAGACACTTACAAAAAGTATATGTTAAATATGATGGATAAATATCCTGATCAATTCCCAACTGAACTTAAGCAACTTCCACTACCACCTCAAGGTCCACAAGACTTAACAGGTAAAACAGACGCTGAAATAGGCTATGCTGCTTCTATTACTTACCAAAGAAGTGACTGTCAAAGATGTCACATCGGTGTAAGAGGTAGAAAAGGTAGAGGTGACTGGAGAGGTATGGGTTGTTCAGCTTGTCATATCCCTTATGGAAACGAAGGTATCTATGAAGGTAATGACAAATCAATCGATAAAAAAGAGCATGGTCACTTACTAGTTCATACTATGCAAGCATCTCGTGAAGCTAAAGTTTATGTTCCAAGTACTGGCGTAACTTTTAGTGGTATGCATCCTGAAACTTGTAACAGCTGCCACAATAGAGGTAAGAGAATTGGACCAAGCTACGTTGGTATGATGGAGCAACCTTATGGTTCACCATTAAATGTAGGTGGAAAAAGCCAATCTAAAACTCATGGTAAGAGATATAAGCACATCAAATCTGATCTTCACTTTGAAGCAGGTATGACTTGTCAAGATTGTCACACATCTATCTCTATGCATGGTGATGGTAGTATCGCAGGAACTACTCTAGCTCAAGTAGAAGTTGAGTGTTCTGATTGTCACGGTACAAACAAAGATTATCCATGGGAACTTCCTATTGGTTATGGTGAGAAGTTTGGTATAGAGACTCCTGAAGGTCCTCGTGGTCTTGCAACTACTATTCCTGATTGGATGACTTACGGTACTGTTTATGATAAAGAGGGTGGATACCTTATGTCAACTCGTGGTAACCCACTAGGTAACGTTGTTAAGAAAAAAGGTGCAAATGAAGTACTTGTTCACTTAGCTAGCGGTAAAGACCTTATGGCTCCACTACTTAAAGAGAAGCATGTAAATAATACATGGAAATCTAAAGAAGCTAAAGTATCTATGGATGCTGTTCAAGCTCATATGGATAACCTAGAGTGTTATGCTTGTCACGCTGATTGGGCTCCACAGTGTTATGGTTGTCATATCAAAGTTGACTATACTAAAGGCAAGTCAAAAACTGACTGGGTAGCTAGTGGTTCAACTCACTTTAAAAATGGTGAGACTTTAGAATCTGTTCTTGGTACTAAAGGTGCTAAGCAGATGGGTAAAGCTAGTGAAACTAGAAGTTACTTAAGATGGGAAGATCCAATCTTAGGAATCAACGGTGAAGGTCTTGTAACTCCAATCATTCCTGGTTGTCAAGTTACATATACAGTAATAGGACCAAATGGAAAAACTCTTGTTTTAAATAAACAAGCTCAAGTTCCAGACGGACCTAATGGCTCACTTGTAGCTGGTACTGATATGGCTCCTGTTCAACCTCACACAACTGGTAGAAAAGCTAGAACTTGTGAAAGTTGTCACTCTAATCCTAAAACCTTAGGTTATGGTATCCAAGATGGACAGTTTATGACTGGTCAAGGTAAAGATTTTTATCTAGATCTTGAAAATCTAAATCCTAAAGACCCTAAGAAGCAAGAACTTGCATCTAAAAATACAACTGTACAGATGAAAGCTATTCCTGGTATGAATTACGACTGGTCGACAGTAGTAGATAGAAAAACTGGAAAACAGCTTCAAACAGTTGGTACACACTGGCCAGCTTCAGCTCCTCTTCCAAAAGAGATGAGAGACAAGATGGAAAGAACTGGTGTTTGCATGGGATGTCATGAGCATATGTCAAATAAGGCGCTATGGGCTAAGTTAAATACTAACCCTGGTATATTAAATGATAAAGACCACATTAACAAAGTTAGTGGAATCTTTATTGATGCAGCGAAGGTTGCTAAATGATAAAAACTTTTTCTAAAGTTTTAGGGCTACTTCTAGTAGCCCTTTTTATCTTTTCAGGATGTGAAGATAAAACAGTTGTTACTGAAACTAAACCAAAAATCATGGAAGAAAAAGCTGTGCCTCAAGGTAAAATAGAGACTCATGCAGCTACTAAAAAAGTAGAGAAAGTAGTTCCAAAAGCAATGAAACGTGATATAAGCAGTATTACTCAAGATAATGCAAAAATATCTTCAAATGGAAAATATGGATTAATTATTTTTGAAAGTTCTACATGTAAATATTGCGATCAACTAAAAGATGATATTTTAGGAAATGAAGATTTAAAAAATCGTCTTACAAATGACTTTTCAACATATAGTTTATCTATTGATGAAAACCGAATGCACCTTTTAGATCACCAAGGTGAAATGTCTCAAGTAGATACTAAAACTTTGATTGAAATATATGGTGTTCAAGCTACTCCTACTCTTATCTTTACAGATAAGCAGACTAAGAGTATTTTTATAGTTCCTGGATATATGGGTCCAAAGCAGTTTAAAGCCACTTTAGATTTCATAGAGTCTAAAAGATGGGAAGGTGTAAATAGAAAAACTGGTGATATCTATAAGGAATTAAAACAATTTTATATTAAAAAAGGTATACTAAAGGGCTAAGATTACTCTTAGTTCTTTAAGTATATAAAAAGGAGAGTGATAATGAAAAAATTATTTGGATTGTTTGTTTTGATTTTACTTTTTTTAACAAGTATAATTGCATCAGATATAATTTCATATAGTAAAAAACTAAA
>CAZIAJ010000118.1:0-6611 GCA_964537565.1 uncultured Sulfurospirillum sp. | reverse complement strand
ATACAATAGTGTTAAATAGCTACATTTTTAAAAAATAATCCCAAAATCAACATACTTTTATATTAGTTTTATAAATACTTGGTAATATTGATACTTGTAAACAAAATGGTATTTACGTTAGGAACTTGAATGGACGAACTAATTATTAGTATGAAGAATGTGGATAAGTATTATGGAGATTTTCATGTACTTAAAAATATCAATTTCTCAGTAAAAAAAGGAGAAATTGTAGTAATCTGCGGACCTAGTGGAAGCGGAAAATCAACTCTTATAAGATGTATAAATAGATTAGAAGAGATAGATAGTGGTGATATACATGTAGAAGGGAAAGACCTCTACGATAAAAAAGTAGAATTAAATCAACTTAGAGCTGAAACAGGAATGTTATTTCAACATTTTAACCTCTTTCCTCACCTTACAATTTTAGAAAATATTACAATAGCACAAACGAAAGTTAAAGGTAAATCAAAACATGATGCCTACGAAACTTCGCTAAAACTTCTAGAAAAAGTAGGTCTTGCACATAAAGCAGAGGGTTATCCTAGTGAGCTTAGTGGTGGACAAAAGCAACGTGTTGCAATTGCAAGGACACTTGCAATGGAACCTCAAATTATACTTTTTGATGAGCCAACATCTGCACTTGACCCTGAGATGATAGGTGGAGTACTTGATGTTATGCGTGATTTGGCATATGAGAACTATACAATTGTATGCGTAACACATGAGATGGGTTTTGCAAAAGAAGTATGTAATCGCATAATTTTTATGGATGAAGGAGAGATTTTAGAAGAAAATACTCCAAAAGAGTTCTTTAGTAATCCAAAAACTGACCGTGCAAAAGACTTTTTAAAAGAAGTATTAGTACACTAAAATAGATAAAAACAACAACAAACTTAAAGGAGATTGAATGAAAAAAATTCTTGTTGCATTAATCGTAATGCTTGGACTAAATAGGTGATGGCTGATGACATTAACCTATGGAAAAATTCTACACTTAACAAAATACTACAACGTGGTGAACTAAGAGTAGGTATGGAGCCTGGATATATGCCTTTCGAAATGAAAGACAAAAAAGGTAACATTATTGGATTTGACGTTGATATGGCAAAAGCAATGGCAAAAGCAATGGGCGTTAAGCTTAAACTTGTTCCGACTGCATGGGATGGAATTATTGCTGCACTTTTAACTGATAAATTTGATATTCTTATGAGTGGTATGACTGTTACTCAAGAGAGAAACTTAAAAATCAACTTTGCTAACCCATATATCAGTGTTGGTCAAACTATCATTGCTCAAAAGAAACATGAGGGAAAAACTTGGAAAGATTTAGATAAGCCAGAGTACACTATCGTAACTAAACTTGGCGTTACAGGTGAAATTGCAACTCGTAAAATGTTTAAAAAAGCAAAAATCAGAACTTTTGAAACAGAAGCTGATGCTGCACAAGAAGTATTAAATGGAAAAGCTGATGCATTTGTTTATGATAAGCCATACAATGCAATCTTCTTTTCACAAAAGCAATCTACTGGAAATATAATCCATATGGATAATGACTTAACTTATGAGCCATTAGGATGGGCTGTAAGAAAAGGTGATCCAGATTTTCTTAACTGGTTAGATAACTTCTTAAATCAAGCAAAACATGATGGCCAATATGATAGAATTTATGACAAGTGGTTCAAAAAAGACGCTTGGCAAAAGAAGGTAATGTAAGTTACCTTTTATAAGACGCTTTTAAAGCGTCTTTACTGTATCTATAATTATGTAGGTACAGTAAAGACGAAATTAGAATGAACGGGAAAAGATGGCAAAGACAAAACAACCAATTTTAGAAAATAAGCTACTAGGACATGCAATAGCAGTTCTTTTTTATGTAATGATAGGATACCTTCTATTTAGTGCAGCTTCCAATATGAACTATATATGGAAGTGGACAAGTGTACCAAAATACTTTGCATATGAAAAAATTACTTCAGTAGAAGCCCCATTTGATGGTGTAGTAAATATAAAAGAAAATGGTAAAATAGTAATAAGCAATAATAGTGATAGTAAAGAGTTAGAAATACCAGATGGCTATAAGCTTGTTGTAGATAACGGTGATGAAATTTATGAGTATGATGCAATAGCATCAAGTACATCTTGGACCATGGGACCTCTTTTAAATGGTCTTATGATAACACTTAAAATATCTGCTTTTTCTGCTATATTGGCTTTTACCATAGGTATAATACTAGCTTTTATGAGGTTATCTAATTTTCAATTTTTAAAAGATATTGCAATAGTATACATAACTATCATTAGGGGAACTCCTCTACTTGTTCAGATATTTATATTTTATTTTATTGTTGCTACTATATTTGATCTTGAACGATTTTTAGCTGGTGGACTCTCTCTTGGTATATTCTTTGGAGCTTACATTGCAGAAGTTATAAGAGGAGCAATTCAATCCATAGATAAAGGTCAATACGAAGCAGCTAAATCACTTGGTATGAACTATCCACAAACTATGGCTTATATTATTATGCCTCAAGCACTTAAACGTGCTCTTCCAACTTTAGTTGGGGAGATGATTGCTCTTGTAAAAGACTCATCTTTAGTATCTATTATCTCTATTACAGACCTTACCAAAGTTG
Organism: uncultured Sulfurospirillum sp.; assembly: GCA_964537565.1. Lineage (GTDB taxonomy): Bacteria > Campylobacterota > Campylobacteria > Campylobacterales > Sulfurospirillaceae > Sulfurospirillum_A. The sequence continues at coordinate 3,978 of CAZIAJ010000118.1, read as the reverse complement.
GTCGTGAAATTGTTGCAAATACTTTCTCTCCATTTGAAACATGGATAATAGTTGCAGGTATGTACTTCTGTATTACTGCACTTCTTGCCTATTTAGGTGGGATATGGGAGAAAAAACTTGAAGCAAGTGGTGGTATGTAGGTTTCTACTATCACTACTTATATATGCTTAATTCTTGATTTAAACTATCAAGAATTTCTACCTCTCGTTTCTTAACATAATTTCTAATTTTCTCTTCTGCACCAGCTTTAGGATATATTTTTATACAATATCTATAAGAGTTACTATACTCAATAATATTTAGTACTTCAGCATTTAAACTAATGTTATCTAAACCACTAAAATAAAAATCGACATTAATCTTTGCACCAGCATATATACCATTGTTTTCTTCACTAATAACACCTAGTCCATCAACAGAGAGGTCAAAAAGTTTTCCTTTTATAGCTAACTCTTGTTCGTTAGCTAAAGATACCTCAACCATAATTTCAGGATGGACTCTTATAGATTTCCTACTTATTGCCGGCATATTTAAAAGATATGTGAAGTTAGTTAAAACTACTGTATTATTTAAAAAATTATTGTATAAAACATCGGCTTTTAGATATTTGTCAAAATTATTATCTTTTAGTATATATGCAACACCATCCATCTTCATAGCAATCTCTTGTGTTTGCATTGTTCTAAATACTACTTCATTATCATCAATATCTATTATTGTCGCTTTATGTTGAATAGGAACACCTTTATAAAGATTAAAAAAAGTAACTTCATCACCTCTATCTTTTATCTCTCTAAAAATATCAATAATATTATGTCCTACTGAAAAGTTATCTACAGTATCAAAATTTATATGTAAAGGCTGCAATCTATTCTTATCATAAATATTTTTTTCAAACTGATTTATATACTCTGTTATACAAGTTATAAGTGGTTCTATATACTCTTTGCATTCATTATTTTTATTAGCATCTTTAATAAAATTTTCTAAAAGAAAGAACATACTTCTATTGATAAGAAAACCTAGCATAACTCCATCTTCCATCATGTCCTTAAAAACATCTTTTTCAAATGTTGTTAAAAATATATCTACTGTAAAAACATCGTCATATACTATATTTGCAACTTCCTTTAAAGTCTCTTGGGGATAAAATTTATCATAAGATGTACATAAATCAACAAAATAATCTACAAAAATAGGCTTAAATCTACTTATAAAATCTGATTTGTCAGAAATAAGTTTTTTTATAAGTTCACTTTCTTTCATTACTACTCCAAGACAATTTTTCTCCAGCGAATATAGGCACTATATTAGCATAATTCATGGGGACTGTAAAAGATTCTTTAGTAAGTTCTATCTCTTTTTCCAATGGCTTATAGTTATAAATTTTTTGAGCATTATCACTAACAAAAGCTTGAAGGTTATCCAAAGCACCATTTTTATCAAACAAAGATGTAAGCGCCTCAAGAGCAATAGGAGCTGTAAAAACACCCGCAGCACATCCACAACACTCTTTTTTATGTGTTGGATGAGGAGCAGAATCACTTCCAAACATCACTTTAGGGTGTCCGCTTAGTGCCACTTTTAAAAGTGCTTCTCTATCTTCATATCTCTTTGCTATTGGCTTACAAAATAGGTGAGGTTTTAACATACCACCAGCAACATCATCAAGTGTTATAAAAAGATGTTGCACTGTTATGGTTGCATAAAGATTTTCATATTTTTCAAGTAAATCTACACTATTTTTTGTAGTGATATGCTCCATTATGATTTTTAGTTTTGGAAAAGCAGTTGCAAACTGTTCATAAACTGAACCAAATTCTTTCTCTCTATCCATAACGAAGCCATTCGTTTCTCCATGTACACAAAGAGGAATTTCAAGTTCACTCATCGCTTCAAAAGTACTTCTTAAACTCTCTATATCCATGCTACTAACTCCACCCTCAGAGTTTGTCGTAACACCAGAAGGATATAGTTTTATAGCACTTATATGCTTTTTTGCCTCTTTCAAGAATACATAATCATAATCATCTTTAAAAAATAGTGTCATCAATGGCTCAAAGTTTTCATCTCCTATTGCCTCTTTTATCCTCTGTTTATAACTTGTTAATGCCTCAATAGAAGTTATTGGTGGAACTAAATTTGGCATAATAATTGCTGCAGAAAAACTTTTAGCACTTAATGGAGCAACAATTTTCAACATCTCTTCATCTCTTAAATGAAGATGCATATCTAATGGTGATTTTAGTTTTATCAAAACAGTTCCTCTTTTCTTTTTGGCTTACTAAAGTAGTAACCTTGACCTGTACTAACACCCAAACTTTTTAGTATTTCTTCTTGAGCTTTTGTTTCAATGCCTTCAGCCACTATCTTATAGTCAAAACTATTTGCAATTGATATTATAGCTTTTACTATCTTAACATCATTTTCATCTACGCATATATCATCTATAAAAGATTTATCTATCTTTAGGCTATTTATAGGTAGTTTTTTTAGGTAGCTCATAGAGGAGTAGCCTGTTCCAAAATCATCAATAACTATTTTAAATCCAAAATCTCGCATATCTCTTAAAATCACACTTGATTTCTCTATATTTTTCATGATATGTGTTTCTGTGATTTCCAGCCCCATACAGCTTGGTTCTATATCTGTATTTTTTACTATCTTTTTAAAATCTTCTAAAAGAGTTGGATTCATGAGCTGCAATGGTGAAAGATTTACTGATATAGATGCTAAACTATCCATATGTTTTTTAAACTCCACAAAATCTGAACAAGCTTGTTCAAATACAAATATCCCTATATCATTAATTACTTGCATCTCTTCAGCAATAGGGATAAAATAATCAGGAGGAACCAAACCAAGTTCTGGATTGTTCCATCTTATGAGCACTTCTAAACCACGAATTTCTCTTGTATCAAGAGAATACTTGGGTTGATATACAACATGAAATTCATCTCTTTGAAAAGCATTCTTTAAGAGCTGCTTTGTTCTCATCTTTTTTTCTATTTTTTGTGACAACTCTTTTGTGTAGTTACAAAACCTATTTTTACCACTTTTTTTCGCTTCATACATGGCGATATCTGAATGCTTCAATAAGGACATGACATCATCACTTAAAATATTAAAACTAGATATTCCTATACTAACTCCAGCTGTTAGTTCATTGCCTTTAGTATAAATTGGCTCATTTATTAGTTTAATAATCTGTTCTGCTATAACATCACTTTGACAAGCACCATCTTTGTAGCTTAACAAAATTGCAAACTCATCTCCACCTGTTCTAAAAATAGTGTTTTCTTTTTTTGAAAACTTTCTTAGCTTGTTTGCTGTCTCTTGCAGATAGTAGTCACCTATATCGTGCCCCAAAGTATCGTTGATAGATTTAAACCCATCTAAATCTAAAAATAGTAGATCCAAATATGAACCATCGCTTTTTACTTTTTCAATCTCTTTAGCAACAACCTCTTTCATCATTCTTCTGTTTGGCAACATTGTCAAACTATCATGATATGCTAAAAACTCAACTTCTTTTTTTTGCTTTACATAGTCTGTTACATTTAACTTGATTGCTAAATATCCATTTAATTTATCGTTTATAAACATTGGTGTTATTGAGGCTTTTTCGTAATAAATCTTACCATGCTTATCTTTGTTTATAAACTCTCCTGACCATTTTTCTCCACGGTCTAGTATTTCGTTCATTTGTTTATAAAAATCTTCACTCATATGTCCAGATTTTAAGATACTTGGATTTACTCCAAGAGCTTCATCTCTACTGTATCCTGTGACTTTGGTAAAAGCATCATTTACATAAGATATATGTCTTTGTGTATCAGTTATGACAACCGAATCATCACTATTTTCAACTGCATACTTAAATGAAATCAAATCTTTTTTTAGTTTAAGAGATTTGATATAACTCAAAAGCAGTGCTACAAGTAAAAGTAGTGAAAACAGAAATAAAAATCTGTATAC